>PLZC01000040.1 GCA_003151985.1 Acidobacteriaceae bacterium | reverse complement strand
AACTACCCGAGAAACCAGCCTGAGCAGCGCTCCTTCGCCCCGTTTCAAAAGGGGTTGCAAAACCCGTCCCGCAAACCCAATCGAATCAGAGGCCGGATCCGCCCGATCCGGCTGTTCCAAAAGGTAAGGGTTTGTAAACGAAAGGGTCGCCGATTGCCGAATTCTTTGGTCAATTCCAACCAGATCCGATGCGCGAGGCGCCAGAGGGCCAGAGGGTGTTCGTTGCGAGAGCTAGTCGGGGCGAGAGGATTCGAACTCCCGACCCTCTGCTCCCAAAACAGGTCAGACCGTTTATAGAAGCCTGTTGAAATCGAGTAAAAATAACTGCTTTCGATTGAGCTGTTTAGCGCGTTCATGCCGAACCCTATTGATCCTTGTGGCTCTTTTGTGCTTTGACCGCTACAAAATCGACTACAGCCCTAAATTTCCTGACAGATATTCTCCGAGAATTGATCGAAGATTGCCGCTGAGATGCTGAGATTTCATACGCCTCTACTACAAAAGGGCACATGCCGCGTTCGTTGAGGCTCCTGTTCGTCCCGCTTGTTCGCTTGTTGAATCTGTCCATTCTTACCGTGACCCCTTCTTTCGTTCGGATGGAGTTTTGGCGAGGCACAGGGTTTCACTGCGGCTCATTGGAGACCGGAATGTGGAGAGAACTCTCAAGAAGTCTTTTTGTGGCTGAAACTTGCCGCAATGTCACCATCTATGGAGTGCAGACATTGTTCGCAACGATTGAATGGGATCCAGTGACATTGCTCAAATAGACGTACTTTCCATTCCTCGATATTTCACCGAAGCCCACAGCAGAGACAGATGCGCAGCTGTTCCACACCAACGCCCCATCAACAAATATCGACGCTGCTCCGCTATTGACCGGAACACCGTATCGTCCCGTCATGGAGTCAGGTGCCTCTACGGTTGCGACGAACCTACCCGGAGCTTGATTCCACGAGGCCGAAACTGTTCCCTGCGGGAGAGGGGCTGTGACGGCTGCAAACGAGAGATTGCCAATATGGGGAATGAAATGGAATTGAACCGAGGTTGAGAGTTCCGGGCCGACCCCTCCAACATATTGGGTCAGAGCGGCCGTCGGACCGGTCGCCCAGCCGTGTGCAAGGCTCATAAGGCTGCCGCCGTAATCGAAGCTACCGTCCCGAAGGTAACCCTCCCAGAAGGTGCTTCCGGTTCCCACGGGACTTGTGAGCATGTACCCCCACTCGAGTTGAATTAGATCAATCGCATTCTCATCTTCGCCGGCAGCGAAATGCGCCAAAACTTCCATGGAACCCGGGAACGTGGCAATTGCGCCGGGGCGTTCCGGGGTCAGAGCACCGAAGCTATTCCAGCGACTCCTCAGCTTCGAGGAGATTTGCGAGGATTGTGACGCCGATTCGGGAATTCCAAACCAGAGCGCCAGGGCATTTCCATCTTGAGGGTAGAGCGAACTGCCTGAAACGTCCGAGTACAAGCCCTCAGCGCTATCCCAGAGTCGCGACTGGATCGCCGCACGCAGACCGGACGCCTGCCTGTCGTACGCCGCAGCCATCACCGGGTCTCCAACTGTGGTTGCAAGAAAACTGGCTCCGCGAAGCACGTGATAAAAAAGCGCGTTCGCTGAGATTTCTTCGCCGCCCGAAGATTGTCTTCCCCAGTCTGTGGCCAAGTTCACGGACATTAACCCATCAGGGCTGATCTTTGACGAAGAGAATTGGATTGCACGCTGGACTTGCGACCAGTGCGCTAGAAACCAGGCCTGGTCCCCCGAGTAGAGGTAATAGTCGACAACGGCATCCAGCGTCCAAAGATGGTACGTATCGGAGACGGTTCCAAAGCTAGCTGCCGGGCCTACATAAGGAAGTCCACCGGCAGAGTCCTGTTGGGAAAAAAGCGTGTCCAGATCGTTCTTGATCGAAAGGGTGTCGCCTGTGGACACATAAGCCGTGGTTGCTGAGATACCGAGATCGCCGGGCCACACCATTCGGTCGCGTTTTGCGCCATCAGTAAGGATGGTGGAACCTGAGCCGCTCACTCCGTTATCCAGCCAACCTGAAGCTGGCGGAGGCCACACCCGGCCCTGCGATGGATCGATAGTGTCCAACTGAACGGTATAGGCGCCAGCATACCAGATGCGATTGAGTGCACCGCTACTCGACTCGAATGAACCCTGATATGCTCGCAAATCCGAGAGTGCCGGCGCCGCCGTAAACTGCAAGGTAACGCCGGTCAATTCAACCCACCCGCCAGTCGTCAACCCTACGGTCAGATAGCGGAAGCCCCCGCGCAGTTTAGCAGCCGGCATCACGTACTCTCCATGCGGTGTTACATTCACCGGCAAGAATCCGTCCGCTCCATTGCCGCCAGTCGACTGGTCGCTCACCAATCCCGTGTACAAGGAAGATTCGCTGAAAGCCATCGCGAGCGATTGTCTCGCGTCGCTTGCATTTCCAAATTGCAACGAGACGATCCCACCAACCTCCTTGCCGAGGTCGAAAACCAGATAGCTCCCTTGACCGTGTAATACGGTCCCTCCGCCGCTTAGAACAGCATTCGGAGAAGTCACCCGACCTTCGGTTTCCACAACTGCAACCGGCTTCAGCGTTCGTGAGGAAGGTGACAAATTGTATCTGTAAATCTCCCCATTCGGATTAGCAATGGTCGCGGAGCATCCAGTCAGCGTCAGCATTGCGATTGCGACGCTCGCAGTTTTGCAGAAGAAAAGGCGCATGCGAGAAGTATAGTTTTCCCATGAGCCTCACCAGCGGGAAACAGATTGCCAGCACTGCGAATGCGGCGACCGCTACAAAATCGACTACAGCTGTAGCGGCAAAAAGCAGATGCGTGGCCGAAATCGCCATCGCTTGTAGTATCAATAGTTTAAGCTGGTCGGGGCGAGAGGATTCGAACCTCCGACCCTCTGCTCCCAAAGCAGGTCAAACGATTTATTGAACCTTGTTGAAATCGAGTGAAAATAAAAGCTGTTGATTGAACGGCTTACGGCAGCAAGCCCGACGCTTGTTGATCCTTGTGGCTCTTTTGTGCTTTGACCGCTACAAATTCGACTACAGTCCTCAAAATCCTCACCGGCATTTCATCAGGAATTTAACGACGGTTACTGCTCGGTATTCTTGGAGTTCTGATACAAGTGGCACATGCCGCGTTCGATGAGGCTCCTGGTTATCTTGTTCCTTCGATCTGTCTGTTCTCGCCACAATCTGCTCTTGGAAAATCTGGCACTCCGGCAACAGCTTGCCATCTTGACACGAAAGCATCCACAGCCTCGCTTTAGAGCTCCCGACAGATTGTTTTGGGTGATTTTGCGGTGGCTTTGGCCGGGATGGAAGCGGGCATTGATCCTTGTTCAGCCGGAAACCGTTGTTCGATGGCACCGAGCAGGGTTCAAGCTGTATTGGACGTGGCTCTCGCGGCGTCGCACCCGTGCAGGAAGAAAATGCGTTCCTAAGGAACTGCGCGACCTCATCTTCCGTATGGTTGCCGAGAATCACACCTGGGGTGCGCCGCGCATTCACGGAGAACTGAAAATGCTTGGCTTCGACATTTCGGAGCGAACCGTGTTGCGCTGGATGCGAAAGGCGCCTCGAAATCCCGAACCGGCGAAGCGGTGGATGACATTCCTCAATAACCATCGCGAAGCGATTGCGGCGATGGACTTCTTCACCATGCCGACACTCACGTTCGGCGTGCTCTATTGCTTCTTCGTCAT
>PLZC01000076.1 GCA_003151985.1 Acidobacteriaceae bacterium | reverse complement strand
GTACTAAGGCAGCTACCCCACTTCTTGAATTCCGGATGTACGCCTGGATACGACCGATCCGTGAATGTAAGACCGTACGGCCGGTCGAACATCTTCAGGTGCTCGACGACACGCCGGGCCTGCTCTTTCGACGCGATGCCTGTCCACAACGGCCAGAATCCGAGGAGTGAATAGTAGGGCAATCGCTTGCCGCTGACATAGTCATATTCGAAATAGAAACCCTCCTGCTCATCCCAGCAGTATTTGTTGATTAGCGCGGCCCGCTCGTCGGCCTTCTTCTGCCAGGCCGCCGCTTTTCCCTTCCAGCCGAAACGCTCAGCCAGTTTCCCCATTACCTGCGCATAACGCACGAGGGCAGTATTGATGTGCAGCGGAACACAACGCCGCACGTCGCCGCCGAAGATTGGAGTGAAGTCGAGTCCGGCCTCGCACTCGGCGTCCTGCTCTTCGGTTAGACCGTCCTTTGGATCCATATCCCGGCAGGTGGAAAGCCCGATCGGGGTTATGTGACCAGGGCCATTCCAGTAGTCGGTATACTCCTTCTCCAGACTTGGATAGGCGCGCATCGCGAGTTCATCATCCTGCTTTGCCGCCAGATAGTTCTCGACGTTCCACGCAAGCAGCGGAGGCTGGCCGCGGCCCGTGTTCCAAGTCCGATTGGAATTCAGAACCTTCCCAAAGCGGTCGATCATCGTGAGTTGGTCGAGGATATTCCATCGCGCGATATCCAATCGATCGTGAGCAATGAGGCCCAGGTTGATGAAGTAAATGTCCCATCCATAGATTTCAGGAAAGGAAGCCACCGATCCGCCGCCGGAGCTATATGGGAACGGCAGGAAAATAAGTGTTTTCAGCGTGCGATTCGACGCCGGATTGTCTTTGTTCGCTTGGGTAGGCGGCGCGGGAGTGGCGTCGCGGATGATCCCCTCTTCGTCAGCCCGCATCAGATCGCCGTCCCACCAGCCACGCATTGCGGCATCCATTTTCTGCCAGCGCGCAATCAGGTCACTATCTTCCGCGGTAGTCCCACCTAGAATCCCGGCGAGGGCTTCGGCCCTGCTCCGGCCGAGCGCAGTCCCCATTGCAATTGTCCCCGTAGCCATTGTTACGAATAAACGACGATTCATATTTGCCTCAGTTGATGATTTTCGCGTTACCGAGACCGCGCAATCCTATTGGGGTGCGACCCAGCCGGAGGAGAGTTCCACGCGAATCGGTACAGTACCAATGGTTTGATTACCTGACTTAGCGGAGACGTTGAAGTTCTGCCAGCCAGGCAATAAAGTTTCCGGAGCTGAGGCTTGAACCCGAATGAAATACCGGGAGTGCGGATCGATGGAGACCGCAGCCGTGGGTGTCACCTTCCATCCGCTCGGCGCCTGCACTGATAAATCGACTTTGATTGTTGTATCGAAAGGATTGTCGATAATCAGCGGAATCGACAGGACTCTGCCAACCTTGACCGTAATTTCCGGAGTAACAACATTGGCCAGATGTCCGATTCCATGCGCCTTCAAGAACACCTGGTAGAAGTTCCATGGATCGCCGATCTTGATGGCAGGGTTTGAATCCTGTAGCGCAGGAGACCTGGCAGGCTGCTGAAAGGGGATTCCGCCGGGCACAACGCCGGCGAAGACATCGTCGGTAACACCTGAAGGAACCAAGGACCGTCCAAAGAAAAGCTGGACCGGCATCGTTGCCAATTGCACGTAGGAATCCTGCGAATTGTCCAGGGTGTGGTTTTCTATTGCGCGCGTAACATGATCGCCACCTTGAGTCCGGTGATGAGCCAGTGCTTCGGCAGCAAGCATGCCGTAGGTCACATGGCGGGAGGGAGAGGTACCTTTCGCAGGGTACTGCGGGCCGCGCCCGGCAAAAATGTCATCGTGAGTGGGTGTATTAAAGTAATAGATCTTTTCCGGTTGCCAAGGCTGAAGCCCCTCGGTTCGATCCAAATCCCTTTCCGAGTAACTGGCTGGAGAAATCTGCTCAGAAAAAACGCTTGGGTCCCCGGCCAGATCGAATGCTTCCGTTGCCAGCACCCCCGCTGCCTGATGATCGGCGTGGTTCTCTCCAGTCGCGAAGACCGGCAGGAAAGTGATGATTACCGACGGTCTGGTTAATCGAATGAGCCGGACCAACTGGCCGAGACAGGCACCGTGGTCCCAGTGCTCCAGCGAATTGAGGACATTCTGGCTGAGCGTATCGCGGCCAGTTAGAAACCACACATTCGCGATGCCCAAAGATGCAGCTGCCTGGCGTCCCTCGATCTCGCGGATGCTCCCGAGCGACAAGCCATGTTCCGGGCCGATTTCACTGCTTCCGCCGTCGCCGCGCGTCGCATAGACGATCGCAACACTCTTGTGCTCGTCGTAAATTTCACGCGCCAGATAGGAAGTGGCCAGAACTTCGTCGTCAGGATGGGCAACGACCAGCAGAATGTCTGCTTTCAAGCGAGGATCAGGTTGTCGATCATTTGCGGCGTAGCTATCGTGCTGTGAGGTGTCTGCCTTCTGTGCTTTTCCAACACCGCAGCTCAATACAGCCAGAATTGTCGCACTCAGAGCGATTGTCTTTATGATCTTCAGTGGCGTCATCATCCGCTTTCACCTCGATTGTAGTGGTCGCGCGGCGATCACAGGGGCATAAGCGAACATGCTCTTCCCTTTGCACACTTTCAACCACGTGACTGGATATCTAAACGATTTAATACCCTTGGCCCGGAAACCGTCAAGCGCCAGAGAAAGGGTTATCCCAGCGGCCTAGTGCGCGGCTGCGTAGTGCCTCATAGCGTCTATGTTTTCCGCCGGTGTGTCGCGCGGCACCTCGCAACCTGCGGCAACGATGTAGCGTGAACCTGCCTGGCGGTGACATTCAGAAAGGGACGCGGCAATGGTCTCCGGAGAACCGCTGTACAGGTCCCTTACAGGGTCTATGTTTCCCAACAGCACTGCTTTCGGCCCTATCTTCTCGCGCGCCAAAGGCAGCGGCACCGCAGAGTCGATGTCCACGATGTCACAATCCAACCGTCCAATGTCTTCAAGAATACGATGCGTATTTCCGCAGATGTGCAGGCGTACCTTGCCGCCGGCTGCGTGCAGGGCGTCAACAATCCGCTTCTCAAACGGCCATACAAACTCGCGATAAATTGCCGGCCCCACGAGGGACGCTGCTGAATCGCCTACACCGATCAATTCGGCGCCCGCTTCAATCTGCGACTTGCCAAACCGGATGGCCACTTCAAGAACAAACTCAAAAAGGTCGATGACAAAGTCCGGATCATCGTAGAAGTCGAGCATCAAAGTGTTGATCCCGCGCAGATCTGCGGCGGCGGCCAAGGGGCCCTCAAGCCAGCCCTCGACCAGTTTTTCGTTCCCAACGCGAGAATGCATCAAAGTGACAGCGCGAAGGCGGTTCTGCATTTCCGGGGCCTCTGTGGGAATCGGCATCTTCAGGGCGGCCAAATCCGACTTGTCAGCCAGACGCGCATTCTGTCCGTCTATCGCAGAAGGCTGGTCGTCAAAGAACACAAAGCGTGCACCGCAATCAGCTGCTTCTGCGCTATCGCAAATGACCGAGACTTGATCGAACCCGAAGGCCTCCGCCGTGCGCATCTGCGCCTCCGCCAGCAGCCTGTAATCGTGGGAATAGGCTCCGTATTTCTCGCCTATGAAGCGAGCGGCAAACATCATTGTTATTGGCATAAGCGGCAAGTGGTCCACCGGGCGACCACTGATCAAAGACATAACCCGTTCGCGTCCCGTCATTTGCCCACCTGCTCTTGGGCAGCGCATATGCCTGCCAGATTGTCGCCGTCGCTATTCACTGGGCTGGGCCCCCCGCCCCTTGTCCCGGGGCATCATCAACTGGTATGGAAGGCGGCTAAAACGATTTAATACCAAGTCGGATTCGGAGTCAAGCCCAATGAAATCTCAGAAGAGGACACGAGAGCCCCGGCGCGCGAGGGGCGCTGAGTCCTTCGCCACGCATATCTAACTGTTTCTGGCATTGGGTTGTGCTACGGGGTTTGTATTGTCCTTCTCTTCGCCGTCGATCCGCGAACCAGGAGTTCGGCCGGCATTATTTTGCTCTGGCCAAAGAACCCGTCGCGCTCATCGTCGCTGGAGTTCAGCGATTTGAGAATACAGTCTGCCGCGTACTCGCCCATCTCAAGCATCGGCTGACGAATCGTCGTGAGCCCAGGCGAGATAAGCGACGACGTTGGAATATCATCGAAGCCAACCACGGAGCAATCGTCCGGGACCCGCAGGCCGGCTTCGAATAACGCCCGGATCGCGCCGTATGCGCAGATGTCATCGAATGCGAGGAGTGCAGTGAAGGGTTCACCCGATTCAAGATACTCATTGGTAAGTTTGTGGCTGGCATCGAAACTCGAAGCTGCATAGGAAACATATGGAAGGCTCTGGATCAAGGCCCGATTGAGGCGGAGTTTCGCCTTTTGAGCAAAGGTCCGGATTCCCTTCCATCGCAGGCGGCCATCAATGAGCTGGCGCGGCCCACAAACAAACGCGATATCGCGATGCCCAAGTTCATAAAGATGTTCCATTGCAGCGTATCCGCCAGCTTCGTTGTCCACAATAACGGAATTGATGGTCGGCGATTCAAGATCCCGCCCGACTACCACCGTCGGCAAGCGATGGTCGCTTATGTTTTCCAACAATGAAACATCGAACAGCAGCCAGTTAGCCACTGTCACCAGGCCTTCGACCCGACGCTCGAGCATCATGTCTACGTAGCGCTCTACCTGCAGAGGCTCATTGTGCGCATCCATGATGATCGGGAGGTAAGACGATTGCATCAGCCTGCGTTCGATTCCCTGTAGGATCAGCGTACAGTAAGGGTCGGTTAGATCGATGACCAGAACGCCAATGGTTTGAGTCTTCCGGCTGCGCAAGGAGCGGGCAAATACGTCGGGACGATACCCGAGGTGTTCAGCAATCTCGCGGATTTTGAGTTTGGTTGTAGCGGCCACGTTCTGCGACAGCGGAGCGTCGTTGAGGACAATGGACACTGTCGAGGGCGAGAACCCGCTGGCTTTGGCCACATCGTTCAGCGTCAGCCGCCGCGGCCGGGGCCGCAGCTTGGTCATTGGCTTAACCATCATGCTACCAATCATCCTAACTCATATATTGCGCTCGCGAGGTTACTAATTTGAGGCAAAACGAGCAGCTTCTTTGGGGTCGCTTCCCAAAGTGGCTAAGAACCCTCTGTTGCACGGATACTAAGATCCTACCGCTGGAGTCGGGCAAAAGGCGACGCGGGAAAAGAGGATTCAATCGATTTCCCGTTGACTCACGCACCACGGCAGAGTAAAAGTGGATTTGCAACTACCAGAGGCTTCCGAACTTCAGCGAAAGGGTGACCGGATGGCGCTTGAGCGGCGTGTTCCGGACAAGGCTCGTGAAGTGTGTCGCAGGTACATACCGAACAAGGTCAAGACCTGGGAGCAGGCTGAGTATCTGTGGGAGCGCTACAATCTGTTGCAGGTGGCCATGAAGTTCTATCGAACGTCAGCCGTAACATTGTATGCACGGTTGGCATCGCATTCAGTTGACGGTTTTCCGGTGAACAGGCTCTTATGAAGCGCAGAGAATTCCTCAAGTCCGCCACCGCAGCCACCGCACTTTCCGCGGTCCCGGCTGGAGCGGTTGCAGGCGGCGTCGAAGCGCGCCAGGTTGTTTTCATCCTTGGAGAATCCGTTCGTCGCGACATGCTGAATTGCTATCGTCGGACTGGCCTGAAGACTCCTAACCTCGATCGCCTCGCGGCCGAAGGGATGCGGTTCGAACGTGCCTATAACTGCCAGCCTGTTTGCTCACCTGCTCGCGCGGCGCTCTGGACCGGGCTTTATCCTCACACGAACGGCGTTTGGGGAAACAGTATGCCTTTGGGCGAAACCGTTCATACGATAGGTCAACGCCTGCACGATCGATTTATCCAGACGGCACTGATGGGCAAGTGGCACCTGGATGGCGTCGACTACTTCGATACCGGTCGAGCGCCAAGCGGGTGGGATTCTGCTTACTGGTATGACATGCGCGACTATCTGATGGAGCTTTCACAGGAGGACCGCGTACGATCACGTGATTCCAAGACTGGCGAGAATCCAGGCTGGCCGGCCGAAATGTGCTTCGGACACCGGGTCACTAACAAGGCCATCGATTACCTGGTCGATCACAAGGGTCAGAACTTTCTGTTATGCGTATGTTATGACGAACCGCATGGACCATGCCTCTGTCCCAAAGAGTATTCGGATATGTATGAGGATTTCCGGTTTCCACTCGACGGAAACGTAGAGGACACCCTTACAACCAAGCCGGTGGAGCAAGGTATCTGGGCAGGGAAACGCGTGGGCGAAAAGCCAAAGCCAATTGCGGCGAAGCAGTTTTTTGGATCGCATACATACATCGACGCGGAGATTGGGCGCCTGCTCGATGTTATACAGAAGAATGCACCAAATGCACTGGTGATCTTCACCGCTGATCATGGGGTATTTCTTAATTCGCATCACCTGGCTGATAAGGGACCGGCGATGTACGACGAGATCACGCGCATCCCCTTCATCGTGAGATGGCCTGGTCATACACCGGCAAATTCGGTGAACACGAACCTGGTTTCCCACATCGATGTTGCCGGAACTCTGATGGAGTTTTTCGGATTCGAGGTGCCGCACACTCTCGAAGGGGGGAGTATTCTTGAGGCTTTCCGGAATGTCAATGCACCTACCCGGAGCGAGGTGTGCATGGAGTGGGGCCGCTACGAGGTGGATCACGACGGCTTCGGCGGATACCAGCCGATCAGGTGCATCTGCGACGGAAGATACAAGCTTTCGATTCATTTGATGACCAGCGACGAACTCTACGACCTGCAATCAGATCCTGGCGAAATGCACAATCTTATTGACTCGCCGGCACAGGCCGAGATCCGGAATCGTCTGCATGATAAGCTGCTTGATTGGATGAATACTTCGCGCGATCCATTCCGCGGCTACTATTGGGGACACAGACCTTGGCGTACTGAGTTCTCGGAGGACTGGGCCAATGCAGGCATGACCAGGCAACGAGAGAGTGACGGTTACCTGCCACGCGAACTGGATTATGACACTGGCCTCCCGATGGAAAAGGCGACACGATCGAAGAAGATATAGCGGACATCTCTTTGCTTGTTTGTTCCGGCAAGTGAGCGCGCTTTGTCCATCAGTCCGCCTGATTAAGCAGGATTACGCGAATGCGCAAGAGAGGATTGGAATTTATGAGCACGCCTGAAACAGCACAGAACTCCCCGACTTTTCAATATGTCCGTCTCAAGGACTTTCCCGTGGAACAAGTGAATCCGTTGCTGGATCGACAACTTGTAACCGGCGAGCGCAGCATGCTGGCAAGGATCATTCTGCGCTCGGGTTGCAGTGTTCCACTTCACAGCCATGACAACGAGCAGATCACTTATGTGCTGGAAGGGGCATTGAAATTCCAGATTCAGGGCCAGGAAATCATCGTCCGCGGCGGCGAGGTTTTAGTTATCCCATCCCAAGTTCCGCATAGCGCAATCGCCCTTGAAGATACCGTGGACCTTGACATCTTTTGTCCGCCCCGCGCCGACTGGCTCAGCGGAACGGATCATTACCTTCGCAAGTAACCGGGCGCGGTTTTCGAACCGGGGAGTCAGCGTGTCCGTCGCATAATCACAAGATGCTTTTTTGAGGACGGAATGTCCGCGAGTTAAAAGCAACCACTTCAAAAGAATTTGGACAAGTGAGGTTATGACAGAGCTGTCATTCATACGCAATCTCAGGCAGTTTCCACTTGCATCTGTAGCGTGCCTTCTTTTCTTTTCAGTCGGCACAGGTCACGCCGAGGTGCGCCTGCCGGCCATCTTTGCGGACCATATGGTGGTTCAGAGGGACATGCCCGTGCATGTCTGGGGATTTGCTTCGCCGGACGAGGCCGTCACGGTTACTTTTCGCGGCGAGTCCAAGAAGACGGCGGCGGATGAACTGGGAAGATGGAGCTTATACCTGGGCCCGGGGAACGCCGGTGGGCCGTTTGAAATGGAGGTGCAAGGCACAAACAGGATTGCTCTCGAAGATGTGCTTGCCGGAGATATATGGATTGCTTCAGGGCAGTCGAATATGGAGTTTCCCGTGGCGGGATGGGATGGGGAATCAGGAGTCAAAAACAGAAGTGAAGAGATCGCTGCGGCCAAGTATCCGCGCATCCGCCTGCTCGACCTTCACGAGGGGTCGTCCGACTCTCCAATGGACGATGCCATCATCCGGCATGCATGGAGCGAGTGCACGCCTGCAAGCGTTGGCACTTTTTCCGCAGTGGGCTATTTCTTTGCCAGGGACGTCCAGCAACACGAACATGTGCCGATCGGAGTTATCGATGTTAGTTGGGGCGGAACCCCGGCAGAAGCTTGGACAAGCCTGAATGCGCTCTCATCCGATGCCTCACTGATGCCGGTTTTTGCACGCCGCGCAAGACTTATGGACGGACAATCCACACTTGTTCTACAGGAGAAGAAAGAGCAAGCGGATTTCGACAACGCGAAGGCTGCGGGCAAGCCCATTGCGGCTCCGCCATGGCATCCCGATCCTGCATCATGGAAACCGGCAGGTGTTTATAACTCCATGATTGCACCGCTCACTCCGTTTGCCATCAAGGGTGTGATCTGGTATCAAGGCGAATCGAATGCCGGGGCAGACTCCGGCTATCTTTATGCGCAGCTCTTCCGGGCAATGATTCAGGACTGGAGAAACCAGTGGGCAGAGGGCGATTTTCCATTCCTGTTCGTGCAGATCGCAAACTGGGATGCAGGCGAACTGTGGCCGGAGGTTCGCGATGCGCAGCGTCAAGCGCTTGTTTTGAAGAATACGGGCATGGCAGTAACCATCGACATCGGCGATCCCGTTAACATTCATCCCAACAATAAGCAGGATGTTGCCCTGCGGTTGTCGCTGGCGGCTCGCGCAGTCGCTTATGGAGAATCAATCGAGTATTCCGGGCCATTGTTTAGCCAGGTGACGGTGGACGGCGCTTCGCTTCGCATCCGATTCGATCACGCGGGGTCGGATTTGATGGCCAAGAATGGGGAGCTGAGAGGTTTTTCGGTAGCGGGCGCTGATGAAAAATATGTCTCTGCGCACACGCAGATCGTGGGGGATACGGTGCTGGTTACCGCCGACTCGGTTAAAGAGCCGGTGTATGTGAGATATGGCTGGGCCGCCAATCCCGACTGCAATCTATACAATGGCGCAGGTTTGCCCGCCTCACCATTTCAGGCAAAGGCATTCCATCCCAGCACGCCATGATCGCGTGAGGCGCTGCAAGGCTGGAAGGAGCCAGACCCACCGCCTGGTATAGGCGGGCCTGTTTCCTACGTTTAAATCGATTCGGCACTTGACAGCTCTGCTTCGGCGGATTCATAGTTGAGTAAATTCACGGGCACCTTCCCCTTTCCCCGACAATGCCCGACGCAAAGAAAATCCGTAACCACGAAAGTCAAGGAGTCGCTAATGGTGCAAGACTTGTCAGAATTCCATGCTCCCGTAAGTGAATTTGTCACCTGGCCGCGGAATGCGGAGGAGTGGGAGCAATACCGGCTTACCGACCAGCAGGTCGCTGATTTTGATCGTCAGGGATTTGTCGCGGGTATAAAGGTCTTGAACGATGAACAAATTGAATCACTGCGATCGGAACTTTCAGGATTGATGAAAGAATCGCATCCGGCCCATCATCTGTTTTACGAGTATCACTCGAATGAATCTACAAACTCCAATACCGCGCTCTTTCATGCACTGGGTGCCTGGAGAGCGGAGCCCGGATTTCACGACATTCTGTGGAATCCTGCGATTGTAATGGCGATGTCGCAGTTGCTGCATGGGCCGGTACGTTTCTGGCACGACCAGCTATTTTGCAAACCGGCAAAACATGGCGGAGTTGTGGCCTGGCATCAGGATTATTCTTACTGGACGCGCACGTTGCCCATGGCTCACTTGACGTGCTGGATCGGGCTGGACGACAGCACGCTTGAAAACGGCTGCCTTTACTATGTCCCCGGCAGCCACCGCTGGAACCTTTTGCCGCAGACCGGT
>PLZC01000165.1 GCA_003151985.1 Acidobacteriaceae bacterium | reverse complement strand
ATCCAGCGCAATTCAATCCAGGAAACACGATCAAATGGAACAAGGTACTGTGAAGTGGTTTAATGACGCGAAGGGCTTCGGCTTCATCTCGCGCCAGAACGGTGAAGATGTCTTCGTGCACTACTCTGCAATCAACTCGAGTGGTTTCAAGAGTCTGCAGGAAGGTCAAGCCGTGCAGTTCAACGTGGTGAAGGGGCCCAAGGGATGGCAGGCGGCCGACGTTCAGCCGCTTTAAACCTGAAGGCCGGGTTCCGGCAGAATCCAGCAGCTAAGCTCGAGGGCAAGGGGAAACCTATGCCCTCGCTTGACAGCCGGGCTCGGGCACTGAAGTGAAAGAAATTCACGGGCGCTTTCAAACACAGGCTCCTGTCGGTGTGGACCTTTGAGTCCCCCTTCCAAACTGGATTGGCTTTCTCAGGAATCTCTGATTAAGTCACTGTCTTTGAAGGGTGCGGGCTTTACAGGCTGCGGAAAAACTCCATTTCTGGGGCTTTGTAACAGGGCACGGATTTAGTCGTGCCGATAAAGCCAATGAAATCAACAGGGCTTTAGCCCCTGCTGAAGTCCCATGGGCCAAATCTCTCGAAATCAACCCTTTTTCCGCAGCCTCATTAGCCCGTAAAGTGCCACAGAATCCGCAGGGCTTTAGCCCCTGAGAGAATTTCGGCTACTCAATACGAACTTGTTCAGAGCTTCCCTCAACAATTCGTCCTGCGCCACGGCTGAAACTGCAAGATTGCAATTGATATACTGCCTGCGTGACCAAGCCGATTTTTGAAGTCATGTGGAGCTTGGGCGGAGCAGGAAGAGCCTGCTCATCTATCGGAATTCCCGCAAAGCTAGACAGCCCGGAGAGAACCACAAAAAGGAGATGCCGGCCGCGATGACCTCAAAGGGTGAAGTCGCTGGCCGGCATCGAAATCAACGCCGCGTTGTGAGAGTTCAATGTCGTGCTTGAAAGCTACGAGAAGAACTCCAGAGCATCAAATCTATCCTTCTCCTGGGAATTATTCCTTCTGTTATCGGCTACATTGCGTAACGGCAAGATGCCACCTGCCCATCGGCCCAGTTGCTCTTGCCATGCAACTTGGCCGCTGCCATGTCGCTTTGCTGAGAACTAAACTTTTCTACAGTGCCCACGTCGGCGCATGACCCGGAATTGCTGCTCCGGGAAAGGGCACATTCCTATCCCAATTCGGGACTAGAAATCCACCCGCCGGGTGAGCCTGCGGTCCATGCTGGATACGATGCTGCTTGCGCAGCGCTTGCTGAATCTCCCGCATGGTCGCTACGCGTTCCGAATGCGATTGACGCTCCCAAAACATAACAAAGCCTTTGCCGCATACGCAGCACTGTATCTCGCCACTTCCACCGGTGCTTTTACAGAGAACCTGCATTCCTCTACCTACCTTGCTTTAATTCTTGCCGGACTTTTCCAGCACAACGTTGACGATAGTCAATCTCTGCCATAAATGAATATTCCCTGTCGTGGCTATGTGCGCGGTCGTTCGTGGCACGTCTCTATCCCCTGTTTGTGGGATGCGGTTTTCGCACCCCTCATCGCTGGTAACTAGGATTCTCAGAAGCTCGTTCCGGATGCCCGGCAACCCCGGAAGTAGAACCTTCCACATCGTTGCTATGCGCAAGGCTAACTCCCCACTTAGCGGAAAATCTATCTCGCAACGCTAAGTCGGCGTATCCTCTTCCTGCATCCAAATATAGAAAGGCCTTCGCTCTCGCTCGAAAAGGAGATGCCATGACGCCTGTCGGCCTGTAGCGACGTTTTTCCCGTATCCTGCAATCTGCCCTTTTCCGCTCTCTGCATAACCCCGCCGCAATGCGCTCTGGCCGCAATATTCGCATCCCCCAACCCCCTTGCCCCCACCCAAAACCGCCCCGTGCCTTAAACTTGTCAAATGGAAGAGTTCAGCCGTATTCAGCGCCTCCCGCCCTATGTCTTCAACATCACCGGCGAGATGAAGNNAGCTGATCGAGGCCGCGCAGAAGACAGCAACCCATCGCTACTCGCTCTCCCGCGGCCTGCCCCGCCTGCGCAAATCCATCTGCGACTGGTACAAGCGCAGATACTCGGTCGACCTCGACCCCGAAACCGAAGCCATCGTCACCATCGGCTCCAAGGAGGGCATCGCCCACCTCTGTCTCGCCATCCTCGACTCCCGCGACACCGTGCTCGTTCCCAACCCCAGCTACCCCATCCACATCTACGGCCCCGTCATCGCCGGAGCCCACGTCGTCAGCGTCCCCGTCCACGACCAGGAGCAGTTCCTCGCCCAGCTTGAAGACCTCATCCCTCGCATGACCCCGCGCCCCAAGGCCCTCATCGTCAACTTCCCCTCCAACCCCACCACCGAGTGTGTCGAGCTGCCCTTCCTCGCCCGCCTCGTCGAGTTAGCCAAGGAATACGGCTTCCATCTAATCCACGACCTCGCCTACGCCGACATAGCCTTCGACGGTTACAAGCCCCCCAGCGTGTTACAAGTCCCCGGCGCCAAGGATGTAGCCGTAGAGTTCTTCACCCTATCCAAGAGTTACAACATGCCCGGCTGGCGCGTAGGGTTCATGGTAGGCAACCCGAAGTTAGTCAACGCCCTCGCCCGCCTCAAGAGTTACTTTGACTACGGCACCTTCACGCCCATCCAGGTAGCCTCCATCCAAGCATTGGAAGGCCCCCAGGAGTGTGTCCGCCAGATCTGCGAAACCTACCGTCTCCGCCGCAATGTATTAGTTGAAGGCTTAAACAAGTTAGGCTGGCACTTACCTCTCCCCAAAGCCACCATGTTTGTCTGGGCCCAGATCCCCGAGCAATACAAGAAGCTAGGCTCCCTGGAGTTTTCCAAGCGCTTACTAACCGACGCCAAAACCGCCGTCTCCCCCGGCATAGGCTTCGGCGACTACGGCGACGCCCACGTAAGATTCAGCCTAATAGAAAACGAAGAGCGCACAAGACAAGCCCTAAGAGGCATCAAGCAGATGTTCGCGAAAGGGTAGCGAGGCTTCTGCCGAGTACGCTAGGCAGACTGCTCTGTAAAGGTCTTGGATATATCGTAGATTGTCCTCTCGCAGACCCGCATGGGGCTGGCGGCGAATCTCGAAAAACAGGCAACATCTCAGAGGTGCGAAACCTTTGGGGAGAGTGCCAGTTTTGAAGTACTCGTTCGAGTGCTCGTTCGCGAATTTGCCGAGATCAATCTCTACCTTCTCGGCGTAATCATAGCCCGCGAAAGACTGCGCGTAACCCAGGATGTAGGAGAAATCTTCTCTTGTCGGGTCGGGTCGCACCCAAGGATCCAGCGAGCCCTGGTCAATCTGGCGCATGTCTTCCTCGGCTATGGGCGGTCGAATTTCACCTTGATGAAGGTCAATGGTCGGAACCAGCGATCTTGTAGTCCATGTCTCATGAGCTAATGCGCGCAACCATTCATCGTCGCTTTGAAGGCGACCCGATTGAAGTTCGTGCCAGATGCGGAGAATGTCATCGTCAGTGCAAGCTGCGAGAGATTCGATGGGCCAAAGTTCGCGACACTTCGCAGTCATGGTGCATCCTTATCCGTTCGAGCGACACTTTGGGTCCATTGAAGGCTCGTCATCCTGCCTTGATGCCTGACTTTAATTCCTCGAAGAATGCCAACTTCCGCTTCAACTCGAATTTGGGATCTTCCGCTTGAAGGAATTCAATGTCCTCGAAATTGGTGTCGCCTCTCTTGCGATTCTGCCGAGGCTCGAGCGCTTCGATCAAGATGGCCTCCAGGGTGAGGACTAAGGCCTCAGCGGAATTGATGGGCAGCTCAGCGAGCGTTTGCAGCGTTCCGTCTTCGGCTGCTGGATATAATCCAAACCATGAAAACCGGGTCCAACGGCCTCCAAGCCGGTCGAAAGTGTGTTGCCAAAGGCGTTGACTTATCGGACCGGGGTGCGCCTTTCCAACATAGAGGACGCCTTGGGTATCGTGGAGGAGGTAAATTCCTCTTTGACTTCCAAAATCTACCGGCTTCCCCACCGATTGCATGCCCAATAGCTTGGTCTGTGGGCCATTCCAATCCACCTTCGAGCGTTCCCAAAACATGCCGAGTGCGTTTATGAAGCCCTTTGTCGAGAGCTTGCTGTTGACGATGGCAATCTGCTCAACTATCTCCGAAAGTGGTGTGCTCGATATTGGTGGCGCGTCCTTTGTCCGAAGCGCGAAGCGCCCCTTTTCAGGAAGGAGGAAAGGCGATGCTGTCCCTTCACTTTTCATCGAGGCGTACATGTGCGCCCCAACTGTGGCCCAAGGTGTTGCGCCCAGGACGGTCTTTAGCTTACGCTCCACGATCTCCTGCACAATCTCTTGTGCAGTCATTGGCTCCGTGGCGTCTTGAAGAACGGCGATAGCCGCTTCTTTCCAACTGGGTTCTTTGGGCATGCATGACATTGTAGCTCGGTCTTCGGTGCGGCGTCCAAGCGAGACCTTTCCGACCAGGCGGCTGGTGGCCCACCCTTGAATCACACCAAAGCTGGGTGCCCCATCCTTGCGTTTTTCCTACGCAAGGGTGGGAGACCACAAATCTCACCTTCCCCGCTTTGCCGGAAACAATTTCCCAATCCCGCAGTCCGCATTTTCCATTGAAGCCGGTTTCTCAAGTCTCGTCTTCAAACCCGGATTCCGCTCTAAGAGTCCCGCAGATACACTTCGATTCGACCGCTGGTCCAGGTAGCGACGCCAGACCCGAAGAAATCCTGATCTTCCGTCCAGATCGGAGCCGGGGTGCCCCAGGTCTCGCCTTTGAGACCTGGGAAAGCGCGATCCCGACCTCGCTCTTTCATTTGAAGCCATCCAAAGCTGGGCTATATACCTGTTCTGGTATAATCATCAAGTGCACACCTCCGAAAGACCGCTTTTCTGGATCGGAAGCAGCAAGAAAGACCTGATGGGCCTTCCCGTTGGTGTGCGAAAGTTCTTCGGCCACGCTCTGAACTTCGCCCAGAACGGCGAGCAGCACAGCGCCGCCAAAGCATTGAAGGGGTTTGCTGGAGCCGAGTGCTGGAGGTGGTCGAAGACGATGTCGACGGAACCTACCGGGCCGTCTACACCGTCAAGTTCAAGGAAGCGGTGTTTGTCCTCCACTGCTTCCAGAAGAAAAGCAAACGCGGCATAGCCACACCCAAAAGAGACATAGAGATCATTCACACACGACTCAAAATAGCCGAGGCATTCGCAAAGGAGATACGAGATGGCAAAGCGCGCTCTTAACGGAATCGAAATCGAAGCCAGCTCCGGCAACGTGTTCGCGGACCTCGGCCTGCCTGACGCCGAACAACTCAAAATCAAGTCCGGCCTGGTCATCGAAATCACGCGCGCCGTGCGCCGTCTTGGCCTCACTCAAGAGGAAGCTGGCCGCCGCATGGGCATCCCACAACCCAAGGTCTCCGGCCTCATGCGCGGCGATTTCTCCAACCTCTCGGAACAGAAGTTGATGGAGTGTCTGAACCGCCTCGGCTACGACATCGAAATCAAGTTGATCCCCGCGACTGAGCCCGTTGGCCGCCGAACCGTCGCCGTAGCATGACGAAACCAGCGGCCGGGTGCCCAGGTCTCGATTTTGAGACCTGGGAAAGCACGAACTTCATCCCCCAGACAATCCGCCTCTGCTTCACGCCGCATCGTCCAGGCTCACCGTAACTTTACGCCCCAGCGCAGCGGCAATATTCACCAGCGCGTCAAGAGAGAAGCGCGCGATGCGCCCGCGCAGCAGATCGTTGATGCGGGGTTGGGTCACGCCGCAGCGAGTAGCCGCCTCGGCCTGGGTCCAGCCGCTTGCCTCAAGAATGGCGGCAATCTGCTGCATCAGAGCCGACCGAATACGAAGATTGGCTGCCTCTTCCGGTGTGTCGGCCAGCGCATCCCATACGCTCGAAAACGTCTCAATCGTCGCTTTCTTCATCGGGCACCTCGCTTCAGTTGAACAAGCTGAGCAAACCGCTGCTTTGCGGTCTCGATATCGTGTTTTGAAGTGGCCTGCGTCTTCTTCTGAAAGGCGTGAAGAACATAAACAGCATCTTCCATGCGCGCCGTGTAAACCACCCAGTAGATTCCGGCTTCGTCCCGGATGCGAATCTCTTCCACTCCCTTGCCGATCGAAGGCATAGGCTTGAAGTCGTCCGGCGTCTTTCCCTCTTGGACCTTTTCCAGCTGATATCCGGCGACTCTTAACTTGCTCATCGTCGGCNNCTGTAACCCACTCGCCCTTGCTATTTGCACCAGAGCCGCAATAACTTGGTCTGATGCACGCCGCGAGGTTGGTAGGGGGTTCAAGACTCCTTTAAACTTGAGCTACATGGCAACCAGCGATAGCAAGCCCTGCCGGCAGTCTGGAGAAAGCATGAAAGCGCACTTTTCTTTCGGCAAGAACGGCATCGATGTTTCGGTCCCCGATGGCTTTGAGTGCCAGGTCATAAAGAGCCGCTCCGCCTCGGGGCTTCCGGATGGCTCCCCGGAGCTTGACGCCGCGCTGGCGTCCGCGCTCGATTCGCCGATTGGCTGTAAACCGCTGGCCACGCTCGCTGCAGGCCGCAAGTCCGCTGCTATCTCTGTTTGCGACATCACGCGCCCCGCTCCCAACCGCATCACTCTGCCGCCGTTGCTTGCGCGGCTGCACGACGCCGGAATCCCTGTCGACGCCGTCACCATCCTCATCGCAACCGGGCTCCATCGGGCGGCCACCGAAGCCGAGGTCAACACCATCGTCGGCGAGGAGATTGCGGCAAAATACCGCGTGGTCAGTCATGATGCGCGGGTCCTGGCCGCGCATCGCACGCTGGGCGCAACCCGCCGCGGAACTCCCGTATTCATCGACGAGCGCTTCATGGCTGCCGATCTGCATATCACTCTCGGCTTTATTGAGCAGCACTTGATGCTAGGCTTCTCCGGCGGGCGCAAACTCATCGCCCCTGGCCTGGCCGCGCAGGAGACGATCAAGGCCATTCATGCGCCCCGATTCATGCGCGAGCCGCTGGCGACGGAGGGCTCGATTACTGACAACCCCCTCCATGCGGAACTGCTGGAGATAGCCGCCATGGCCCGGCATGACTTCATCCTCGATGTAACCCTCACGCAGGATCGCCAAATCTCCGGGGTCTTTGCCGGCCACCCGGTAAAGGCCCACGCAGCCGGGGTCGACTTCCTTATTTTGACCTCGCTGCAAAGATTGCCGGAGCCCGCCGACGCCGTGATTACCAGCGCGGCAGGTTATCCGCTCGACCTCACTTTTTACCAGGCGACGAAGGGCATCACCGCAGCGCAACATCTGGTCAAACCCGGCGGTAGAATACTCATCGTGGCCGAGTGCGCCGAAGGAGTTGGATCGCCCGAGTTTGCGCGAAAAATGGCCGGACTGACGAGTTTCGACCGGTTTCTTGACGAGATAACCCGGACCTCTGTCGAAGTTGACCAATGGCAGGTAGAGAAACTGGCGCTGACCGGTAAAAAGTTCAATCTCTTCTTCTACACGCCTGGAGTTTCCAAAGCCGACCTCGGCTTCCTCGGCGCCAGGGCCTTCCAAAACCTGGACGACGCAATCGGGGCAATGCTGGATGGACTTCCGCAAGGTGCGCGCATCGCACTGGTCCCCGAGGGCCCTTATACCTTTGCCCGCGCGGAAGAGCCCGTGGCCGTAGCGTAGGAGCAGCCCGAATCACAGCGGCCAGTTACGACGTCAATGAACTGGCGCGGGCCATCCACAAATGCTGGGTGCCCCAGGTCTCGATTTTGAGACCTGGGAAGCCACTAACCTAAACTAACGCCCCGTTCATGAGGAGTTTGCAGGAGATTGCTTTCCCTTGGCGCATCCTTATTCAGCCGCTAAGGCCTACTTTTAGAGATGTCGCCTCGGCTTCAACGACTGCGAAAAAACTCGGTCCGGAGGGAGGCGGGGGTTTCAACCCCCGCATAAAGCCCGCAGAATCAATGGGCTTTAGCCTCGGAGGAACGCTTTTCGGGGATATTCTCCCTGAAGCAGGCCTTTTTCCGCAGCCTCTCCAAGCCCTTTCGTCTGCCCGTTAATAACCAAAAAAACACCAAAATTCCCCGTGAAAACCACAAGCTTAAGGCGTACATTAGGCGAAGAGGTAGCAGCAATGCAAGCTTTGGTAATTGGAGCGGTGGCAGTCCTGGCCGGCGTTTTGCTGGGTTATTTTCTGGGCAAGACTTCTGCGCAGCCGGAGGGCCGGCTCCTTGGGCAGCGGGTGACGGGCCTCGAGGCGGAAAAGGCCATGCAATCCATTGAATTGAAGAGACTGCAGGATTGCATAACCGACCTGACAGGCAGCCTCCGTGCGGCTGAAACGCAGGTCGCGGCCGAGAAGGACCGATACGCCCAGATGCAAGCCGATATCGACAAGACCTTCGGCGATCTGGCGGCAAAGGCGTTGAGCGCCAACAATCAAAGCTTCCTCACGCTGGCCAAGCAGGAACTCGGCGGTCAAACTGCCGCGGCCAAACAGACCCTGGACGCCAAGGAACTGGCCATCAAAAATCTCTTAGACCCGCTTGGCACAGCGCTCAAGAGTCTCGATGCCCAGGCCCGGGAGATGGAGATCAAACGGGCGGGCGCATATTTCGAAGTCAAGACACTGGTCGAGAACATACAGAATTCCATTCCGGCGTCCCTTGAGGCGCTGAAGAATGAGACAGCGCAACTCATCTCGGCGTTGCGGGCTCCCAAGACGCGGGGTAACTGGGGTGAGTTACAACTCAAGCGTTGCGTGGAGTACGCGGGCATGGTGCAGTACTGTTCCTTTTCCGAGCAGGTAAGTGCTCGCGACGGGGACGACAACATGCTGCGCCCGGATATGACCATCCAACTGCCGAACGGGCGCGAAATCGTGGTGGACGCAAAGACTCCTCTCGATGCCTTTCTCGATGCCGGCGGCAATGTGGATCCGACCACGCAAAAGGTCCGCTTCGAAGCCCATGCGCAGCGCGTCAAGGCGCATCTGAAACANNAGCGAGGCCCTCTTCAGCGCGGCTCTCGAGGCTGATCCGTCGCTGATTGAATTCAGCGCGCAGAGTCACGTGGTAATGGCAACCCCGACGACGCTGATTGCCCTGTTGCGCGCCGTCGAGTTTGGCTGGCAGCAGACGGAGATAACAAAAAATGCCGCAGCCATCCACGAAATGGGTGTGAAGATTTACGACAAGCTCGTGGTTGCCCAGGGGCATGTTGAGAAGTTAGGCAATGCGCTGAGAAGCAGTGTGGATTACTACAACAGATTTCTCGGCTCGATTGAAGGCAAGGGCGGAGTGTTTTCCTGCGGCCGGCAGTTAGGGGGGTTAGCTAACTCCGACGACGAGTTGGAAGAGCTGGCCAAACTGCAACTCGATGTTAGAGAGATGGAATCACCAGAGTGGTCGCAGCCGCTGCTGGCTATAGCCGCCGGCGCCGGCGAAGAGGACCGCGAACGGGAGTAATAGAAGCTGCTCTGTGCCGGGCGCGGACTCCTCAATGGCGATTCAGGTGACTGTGTGACAAGTTTGGCGCGATAATCGATTCATGGCGACTCTGCCCAATTCGGAAGAACTCTGGACCGTACGGGAGTACCTGCGGACCAGTTGGAGCCCGGACCGCGAGTTTGTCGAGGGCCGAATCGAGGAACGGAACTTGGGCGAGAAAGAGCACTCCATTCTTCAGCGATATCTGACTGTTCTATTCGCGATCAAACGCGGGGAGTGGGGAGTCGAAGTGTTTCCCGAGCTTCGCACGCAGACCAAGACCAGGAATTTTCGCGTTCCGGACGTGCTTGTAATACGGGCCGGTGAGAAATTTGAACGATATGTGACCCAACCGCCGCTGATAGCCATCGAGATTCTGTCGCCCGAGGATACGCTGCAGGCGATGCAAGGAAAAGCCGCGGAGTATCGGCAGTTCGGCATCGATAATATCTGGATCGTCGATCCCGAGCCGCGCATTGCCTATCGATATACTTCTGCAGGCCTCGAAGAGGTACGGACAGGCGAACTTATCGTCCCGGAGACACCGATTCGCTTAGTCCTGGGCGAAATGTTTGCGGAATTGGATCGGGCGTAGGCGTTTCTTTGCGTTGAATTACGAGTACTTGGCGCACACTGTTCATAGGGGAGTGCGCAACTCCAAGCTTCTGTCCTCGGCGCAGGTCGCCCTCGAAACTCTCAATCCCGAGCCGAAAACCACCGAAAATCCTTCGACCCCCTCCCCCTCCGGAGCCCTATTTTTCGACTCGGGCGTGTCAATAAGTCGCTAATAATGAACAATTTGTAAAATTTACATATTTACTTATCGGTAATCAACGCCACCAGTTCTCAGCCTGTTTTGGGCCAAAAATGCCCTTTTTGCGCCAAATGTCGGCGATCCGATGAGTTCTTCTGAAAAAATGGAGTTAGCTCTTCAGCGCCACGCGGATGTGCAGTTCCTTTAACTGCTGCTCGGAAACTGTCGTTGGCGCTTCGGCCATTAGGTCGATGGCTTTGGCGGACTTCGGGAATGCTATAACTTCCCGAAGACTGGCAGCGCCTGCCAGCAGCATCACAATCCTGTCGAGACCCAGGGCGATGCCGCCGTGGGGCGGGGTGCCGTATTCCAGGGCGTCGAGGAAGAAGCCGAAGCGGGACCGAGCCTCCTGCTCGCTGATGCCGAGCGACTGGAAGATCTGCTGCTGCACGTCCTTGCGATGGATACGGATGGAGCCGGAGCCGAGTTCGAGCCCGTTCATGGCCAGGTCGTAACAGTTGGCGCGGACACTGGCCGGATCGGTGAGCAGGTTGGCCATGTCGTGTTCAAAGGGCGCGGTAAAGGGGTGATGCGCGGGCATCCACTTCGCGCTGGCAAGGTCGTACTCGAACATGGGGAAGTCGACGATCCAGATGGGATTGAACGCCGCCGCGCCATCGATAACCTTGCCGCCACTCCGTGGTTCCGCGTTTTGGACAACCTCTTCGGTTACATGGAAGGCTCCGTGCTTATCCGCGTACTTCTTAGCCAGTTCGGTGCGGAAGTTGCCCGCGGCAGAGTAGACATTGATCTCGCGCTCGCTCAGGCGGCCCTCGAACTTGGTGTCGCTGGCCTTGACCGGGTGCGTGGGGTCGCCCGCCACGATGATGACAAAGTCGGCATCGGCGGCTCCGGCCAGTTCCCGGGCTTTGGCCGCGGCCTCAGGGAAACCTTTCGCCAGGCGCTTGAAATCGTCAATAAACTTGGCGCCTTTTTTCAGATCAAATAGCGGGTGGTTGTCTTCGCGCTCCTTGCGGCTCAGCTCACCCACGTTGGGGATGCGAAAGGCCACCACGGGCAGGGCGGGATCGATCTGGAGCGTGGCCAGAGCCGCTTCGGTGAATGCCGGGCGCACGTCGGTGAGGCCGGGCAGGC
>PLZC01000360.1 GCA_003151985.1 Acidobacteriaceae bacterium | reverse complement strand
CAACCGGCAATGGAGACCGGCAAGAGGTCTCCGTTAACCTTGACTTGAGGAAATCCAGGCCGGGGTCTTATTTCCTCTCAACGACCCATGAGCAGGATCAATCGTCGTACTACTACCCTCTCCAAATCAAGTAGTCGGTCGCCATACCTGATCTTGGAAACGCGCGTTGGCCTGATAGCGTGAGCGGACATTGTTTCGCTCGTCAAAAGGTTCCATTCAAATAGAAATGCTGGCCCAAATCGAAGCCGTCAGGTAGCTTTAGAGTTGCTTGCATTGAAGAGCAATTCAGGCTAAACTGATAAGGCGAAGAAAGGGCGAATACATGGCCGAGAAGTCTTCGATCGAATGGACCGACGCGACCTGGAATCCATTACGCGGCTGCACAAAAATTAGCCCTGGCTGTAGGCACTGCTACGCAGAGGTGTTCGCGGAGAGATTCAGAGGAGTGCCTAATCACCCATATGAGCAGGGATTTGACCTACGGCTGGTGCCGGAGAAGTTGGAAGAGCCATTACGTTGGAAGACCCCGAAGCGCATATTTGTGAATTCCATGAGCGATTTGTTCCAACCAGGTGTTCCGGCTGATTACATCGCAAAAGTGGCAGAGGTTATGATTCGCGCTCCATGGCACACCTTTCAGGTGCTTACAAAGCGGGCGAACCGCATGGCCGATCTGCTCAATAGCTCGCTTGCTTTCGCGGCAGACGCGCCGCATATCTGGTGGGGCGTCAGCGTGGAGAATCAGAAGCACGGGATTCCACGTATCTCTCAACTGCAGCGGGCAAAGGCAAGAGTTAGATTTCTCTCCATCGAGCCGCTCTTGGAAGACTTGGGAAAGCTCAATTTGAGCGGAATTCATTGGGTCATAGTAGGTGGCGAGAGTGGCCACGGGGCTAGACCGATGAGCCCAGACTGGGTCGCGAGTTTAAAAGTTCAATGTGCGAAGGCAAGTGTTCCATTCTTTTTCAAGCAGTGGGGCGGCCGACAGAAATCGAAAGCAGGCCGCCTTTTGGAAGGCCGCACGCACGATGAAATGCCGATGCAGGCGCCTCTTTACTCCATACAATTGAACTCAAGAGAATTTGAGAATCGTGCCATCTGAGAACGTACCCTTTCTCCGTTTAGGTGCAGGACTGACCACCAATAACTCACCGGCATCTTCCATCGGTGCCAATATGGGTACCTTTAGGTGCTTCGGCAAGAATTCCGTTTCGGCAATTACCCAGTCCCGCAAACTCTCGATCTTGACCTGCCGGCCCCTGAAGTTCTTTAGAATTGCTTCTCGAAGTGGAGCGAGGTTAGGGTGTGCGCTGAACAATGACATCAGACCACGGGCGTCGGTGTGATCGGAAAACTGGAAGGAACCGGTGTCGTCGACCTTCCACATGGCTTCCTTCATCTTCTCCAGTCCCTTTAAATTATTGGTGGCAAAGAAGAGAATGTAATCGGTGCTATTTCCCTTATTGAGCATCTCGAACGAATGGACATGTGCCGCGCAGGTCTTCAACTGCCGCAGGTATATGTCGTGAATGGCCTTCCGTCTTTGCGATGGGGCGGATAAGCTTCTCACACTGCGCCACACAGCCGTTCCAAAGAGGTTGTCAAAGTCTTCGGCGTGCTCTTCGAGGGATATGAACCGATTAACCTCCTCATACATGAAGTTGACAAGCACTTCACATCGGCTGTTTCCCAAAACTTTGGCGACGGTCTTGAAGGGTGTCTGAGAAAAGCCGAACGGATCAATAAAAACAAAGGCCGGAGCAAGATTCTTCTTTTGAGCCTCGATAACATTCAGGGTCTTCGTTAGATGTTCATCGAATCTGCCATGAACAGCTGCGCACCTGATGCGACTCGGTAAGGTTGGAGCCATTTCGTCCAGCACGTTCTTTAGGTGCTTGCATCGCTCTAGGTCGTTTTCCACGAAGATACAAACAAGCTCGGCCTTCATTGGATAGGTATGATCCCGCGCTGCCTTCAGGACAACAATTGGCGAACCGTCTTCACCCATGCTGTACTTACCCGGTCCAGCGAAGCCGTCGATATAGACGACGCGATCATTACGGCTAGCCATAATCGGCAGCCACGCATCGAAATACCGACGCAGAATCTCGTGCTTTTTCGCAGTGTGTGGTTCCAAGTTCCAAACAGTGCCGAGAGGTTTAGACATTTATCTCTTTCAGGACAGCTTGCTCATTCAAAAGCTATGCCGCGCGCAAAACCCGGCGTGGATCAGAGCCAATCTCATGACGCAAGGATTATATAGCTCATGAAGATTGGCCGAATGGTGCGCTAGAACACCTGTGCGAAGACGGCCCATCTTCGGTTGACGCCAAATCGCCGAGTCACTCCGCGAGGACTCTAGTGGGCAATCGTAGTTGAGTGCAAAGAGTCTTAGGTTCCGGGCGAATAAAGACTGCACCGAAGTTGAGGGTGACTAAGGCGCTGAGAGGATCCTCAACTGACTCGTTCGCTGGGCCGGATGCTGATATGTTCGATGGCAGCTTCAAGCAGGGTGTCCTTTCTTACCCTTGCTGCTTGCCAATCGAATTCGACCCGTTCGTCGGGTTCGATGGGTGTCCCCTCAAGAACCGAACCTTTCCATGTGTAGTACGCCCCGGTTGGCAACGCCAGTCGGAATCCCTGGCCCACC
>PLZC01000309.1 GCA_003151985.1 Acidobacteriaceae bacterium | reverse complement strand
TATGACATATTGGTTGCGCAACTCGGTGGAAATCTTTTCGGCAATGTCGCCCATTTCAGAGATATCGTCCACGCGGAAGAGCCTTCCTCCCGTCTCTTCGGCCAGGTCGTTAAGCAGTTGCGGACCCGTGCGTTCCTCTGGAGTGGCAGCGTAAGCGTCAAATATGCCGATCGCATAAATTTCCACGTCGGACTCCCGCACCTGTGCGCGCACCTCTCCTTCGGTATAACGAGAGCGGTTATCGCCGCCGTCCGAGACAACAAGGATCGCCTTGCGCTCATGCGTAGCGTTCTTCATTTTGGCCACGCCGTAGTAGATCGCATCGAGCAAAGCAGTNNTGGCCGCTGCGCACCGTGGCCAGCCGAGCCTGGATGTCCTCGACCGAGCTGGTGAAATCCTCAATCAATTCCGGCCGGTCGTTGAAGCCTATGACGAAGAATTCGTCCTGCGGATTGGCAGTCTTGATGAACTGCAGGATGGATTCCCGGGCCCTGACCAGCTTCGAGCCCATGGAACCGGAGAGATCGAAGACAATGCCGATAGAAACCGGCGCGTCTTCGCTGGCGAAGGAGCGAATCTGCTGTTTTCCGGGGCCCTCGAAGACCTGAAAATCATCCATTTCGAGGCCGGTAACCAGGCGATTCATGGGATCGGTGACAGTAACCGGCACCAGGACCATATCCACATTCATTCGAATGCGAGAGCCGGGATGAATCTTGAGCGAACCGGTTCCCGTGGCGGCCGGCGCCTCAACACCCGCGGGCGCTCCTGTTGGAGCCGTGGGATTGGCGGTCCCAGGCGGCGGTACATGGACTTTGTTGAGCGGATCGTCCTGGGCGTGGACGCGCGCCAGGCAGAACATCGCCAGAATGCCCAAAAAACACAAGCTTTCGAGAACCCGCCGCTGTTGCTTGCGCGGGCTTGGAAACTCGGACTGAATGCAGGATGTCCTCATGCCGAAATACCTGAGATTGAAGGCGATATTAGCACGCTTGCCGCAACTCTGGCGTCACCGTCTTGTCATAGGATTGTCAGCGTTCAACCGCCGATTCCGCCAGTTGGAACGCAAGGCCTCCGTGCCTGCTGAGATACAATCGACCCTGAACGCGCTAGGGTCGCATGGTGAATAGAATGTGACTTCAAACCGCAAATTCCACCCTTCAATCCGGAGAGCAAAACCCTTCTCATGGCCCGCATCTATCCATTTCGCGCCTGGCGCTACAATCCCTCAGCCGTTCGGCTGGATGACGTGGTCACCCAACCCTATGACAAGATTTCGCCGTCCATGCAGCAAGCCTACTACCAGCGGAGTCCGTTCAATCTGGTGCGCATTATCCTTGGGCTGCCAGAACTGTTTGACGCAGAAAGGGGCGAAAGCGTTTATTCGCGTGCGGCGCGCGATTATCATGACTGGCGTGAGCAGGGCATCCTGATTCAGGAAAAAGACCTTTGCGTCTTTGCCTACTCGCAGCGTTTCCGGGTTCCAGGCACCGGCCAGATAAAGGAACGGCGCAGCTTTATCGCCCTGGGAAAGCTTCATGATTACTCCGAGCAGGTAGTTTTCCGGCATGAACAGACGCTCTCCAAGCCCAAAAGCGACCGGCTGAACCTGCTCAAGGCCACCCACGCGCATTTTGGCCAGATTTTCATGCTTTATTCCGACCCTGCCGGCAGCGTGGAGAAGACTCTCTACGACGGAAATGGCCCCGCCGAAGCCGAAGTCACCGACGAGTATGGCGTACTGCACAAGCTTTGGCGCGTCAGCGATCCGGCCGTGATTCGCCTGCTCTCGGCAGCCATGGCCGACAAGAAGCTGATTATTGCCGACGGCCACCATCGCTACGAGACCGCCTTGAACTACTCCAAGGAGCACACCCCCGCGTGGCCGGCCAAGGCTCAATCCAGTACCAGCCAATTGCCCCAGCCGGCTTACCCTGAAGCCGCGGTCATGATGAGCTTCGTCAACATGGACTCCGACGGCCTGGTGATTCTGCCAACCCATCGCGTGGTGCATAGCCTGCCTGGTTTTAGCGCTGCCTGCTTTGCCCAGGCCGCCAGGGAGTATTTCACCGTCGAAACATTGCCTGAAACGGACTCCTCGAGTTATATCGAGACGCTTGGCAAACAGACCGGCACTGCCTTCGTCGCTGTCACCCGCGGCGAGGCTCTGCTGCTTCGATCCAAACCCGAAGTTGTGTCTGCCGCCCTGGCCGCGTTGCCCGAGCGCCAGCGCCAGCTTGACCTGAGCCTTTTGCACTCCATTGTGCTGGACAAACTGCTCGGCCTGGACGAATCCAAGGTCCGCGAACAGACCAACCTGAGATATTTGCGGGATGCCGGCGAGGCTGTGGACCAGGTCCGGCGCGGCGAGGCGGATGTCGCCTTCCTCACCAACCCTGTCACCATGGAACAACTCCGGGAGGTGGCCTTTGCCGGCGACGTGATGCCGCAAAAGTCCACCGACTTTTTCCCCAAGCTGCTCAGCGGTTTGACCATCTATGCGCTGGACTAAGCAGTCTGCGGACACCCTTCCGTTGGAGGCAAGGATCTGTGACGCGGCGCGGAAATGGGGCACGAACGGCACTGTAACAGGGCATGACTTTAGTCGTGCCGATTAAAGCCAGGAATATCGATGGGCTTTAGCCCCTGAGGGATGATTATTGCGGTTCAGGCTTGAAACTCGACCATTTCCCGCACCCCGTTACCTGGCGCTTTGGATTTGCCGATTCATTGTAGTGTCGATGTTTCTTTCTGCGGCAGCCAGCCAGGTAGCCGCCCAGGCCCCGCCCGCCCCCGCGGCGCGCTTTGTGGTGCTGCTGGATGCGGCGCATGGCGGCTCCGACGCCGGCGGCCGCCTCGGCGATATGACCGAGAAGGCCTTCACTCTGGCGCTCAGCGTCAGGTTGCGCTCGCTTCTTTCGGCGCGCGGATTCCAGGTGGTAACCACCCGCGAACAGGACGCGACATTTGAACTCAACCGCCGGGCGGAGATCGCCAACCGCGCCAATGCCCAGGCATGCCTGAGCCTTCATGGCTCTGAAAGCGGCTCAGGCGTCCACTTATTCACTTCCTCCCTTGCGCCGGCGCCGTTCACGCGCTTTGCCGCCTGGAAGACCGCGCAAGCCGGCTGGGTGACACGCAGCCTAGCCCTGGCCGGAGTGATCAATTCCGCCCTGGTGCATGCTGAAATGGCGGTGACCCTCGACCGCACCACGCTGCCCGGGGTAGATAGCATGACGTGCCCCGCCGTGGCCGTCGAAATTGCGCCCGAGCGCGACGCCGACCACAAGATCACCGCGGACCTGGACAACCCGGACTACCAGGCGCACGTGGCGGAAGCCTTGGCCGCGGCTTTGTTGCAATGGCGTACGGAGGCACGTCAGCCGTGATTCCTCGCCCCCACAAAATCATCTTTTCCATCCTGTTGCTGGCCTCGCTGGCGATGGCCGCGGTGCTGTGGCAATTGCGTGAGAGGGCCCACCAGCGGCTGGTTGCCGGCGAGAGCTCGGCGCCGACCGAGGCTCCCGAAGTTGCTCCCGCCGAGCAGGCCACGCTCTATGTCGCCAACGATAGTTACAACTCCATGCTGGCGCAGGTGCATTCCTTGCCTCTGCCCAAGGACTCCGGTTCTCGCGCGCGGGCCGTACTGGGCAAGCTGCTGGACCTTTACGCGGCTCCAGATTCCACCCACCCGGTGGCAGGCGGCGCCAGCTCTGTAGCCCAGGTATTTCTCATGCCCGCACAGGGCCAATCTGCTCAACGCGAAACACCCCCTGCGTCCGCGGCAAATGCGACCGAAGACAACGGCCCCCAGTTGGCAATCGTCAATCTCACCGGCAGCTTTGTCGCTAGCCATCCCTCGGGCCTTGAGACCGAAACGCTGACCGTGCTCTCCATCTGTGGAACCCTGCATGCCAACCTGCCCCGCATTATCCAGGTTCGCTTTCTTGTGGACGGAGAACAACAGCCCACGCTTGCCGGCCACGCCGATCTCACGCGCACCTATCTGGCCATCGACGCGGTGCCGGCAGAGGGAGTCCACCCTTGAACCTGCGACCAGCTTCTCTGCATTTCGCATTATGATAAAATATCGATATGCGTAAGCCGATTCACATCACGGCTCCTTGGCCCACTCCTGAAGAGATGGATAAGCATTTCCGTATCTCCAAGGCACGCAAGAAAGAGCTACAGGTGCTTGTGGACGAGTTCAAAGCTACGCTTTCTCACGGGGAAGAGACGCCCGTGAGTTCCATCCAACCGGAAAAGGGGCGCAAGCGTGCCTCCGCTGCCTGATCCAAACGGCGTTTTCCTGAACATCCCTTATGACGAAGAATTCACCAGCCTCTTCATGGAATTGTGCCGATTATCCAATTATCTAGCGGATATTCTCCGCAACACGAAACCTGCGGTTTAAGAAAAATGCCCCCCACCATCGGCGTCTTCGATTCCGGCTTCGGCGGACTCACTGTTCTCCGCGCACTCATCCAACGGCTGCCGAGGGCGCGATTTGCATTTATCGGCGATACAGCCCGCCTGCCCTATGGTTCCAAATCCCGCCGCACCATCGCCCGCTACGCGGCGGAGAGCGCGCAGTTCCTGGTTCGCAAGCAGGGCGCCGAATTCCTCGTCATTGCCTGCAACACCGCCAGCGCGCTGGCTTTGGACGCCATTCAGGTCGCCGTGCCCGACATCCCGGTCCTGGGTGTCATCGAGCCCGGTGCGTCAGCCGCCCGCGCCGCGACCCGCACCGGCGACGTTTTGGTCATTGCCACCGACGCCACCGTGCAGAGCCATGCTTATTCTGCCGCCTGCCGTGCCCTTGGCATGCGCGCTCTTGAGAAAGCGTGCCCCCTGCTCGTTCCCCTGGTTGAGGAGGGCTGGACCAGCCACCCGGTTACCGCCGAGGTCATTCGCATTTATCTCGATGAACTCAACGCCGAAGCCAAGGCGCAGGGACTCAATCCCGACACGCTGGTCCTTGGCTGCACCCACTACCCGCTGCTTCGCCCGCTTATGCAGAGCATTGTGCCGCCCGGCATCCGGGTCATCGATTCCGCCGAAGCCGCCGCCGAGGCCGCCGCGCTCTTGTTCAACGGCCCCGCCCAACTCCCCCAAGATTTGGCTGGCACACCTGAGACCACGGTGCATTGCTTTGCCACCGATTCTGTCGAGAAATTTGAGCGCCTCGGTTCCCGTTTTCTCGGCCGTCCCGTAGGCAATGTCGAGCTAGTCGACCTTGGCGGCTGATAATTGCAAGAATCGTTCAGTTTGAAACTGAACGGGCCTTGAAGCACCGCCGCGTGGTTTCCACAAGAACACCGACCAATGCATATGTGGCAGCGTTCGTAATAAGGACCTGGTAGAAGGTCATCGGGTGATGACTCGCAAGCCCAATTGGGCAGGTGACACAAAGGAAAGCCCATACCGCACCGCCTGCAGCTAGCGGATTGCTGTGTGTAGTTGAGATGTAGAGTGACCAGAGGACGACAACGAGCGCACCCGCAGCAGCCCAAATGGCGATTCGGCTTTTCATGCCGTCGCTCCTTTTGCCTTCCGCTCCGATTGTCCCACCAACTCCTCCAAACCCCAAACTGGCCCACCGCCCCAAATTTCTCTTGGCGGGCTGATATTCTCGTTTAAGCGGTTGGTTCGACACCCCTTATGTCGAACCATGGAGGACGAAAGCAAGCATGATCAACCTGGCGGGTAAGACGGCCGTTGTCTTTGGGCTGGCTAACAAGCGATCTATCGCATGGGGCATCGCCCAACAACTGCACCGGGCCGGCGCGACGCTCGCCATTTGCTATCAAAACGAACGCATGAAGCTCGAGGCCCAGGCCCTGATCGACGACTTGCCAGGCGCCAGCGGCTTCCAGTGCGACGTCTCCAGCGACGAGCAGATCGAGACCCTCTTCGCCGCCCTGAAAGGGAAGTACGGCAAGCTCGATGTGCTGGTGCATGCCGTGGCCTTCGCCCCCGCCGCCGACCTGCGCGGCGAGTTCATCTTGACCAGCCGCGAAGGCTTTCGTGTCGCAATGGATGTGAGCGTCTATTCGCTCATCGCCGTCAGCCGTGGCGCCGCTCCGCTTATGACCGAGGGCGGCAGCATCATGACTCTCAGCTTTTATGCCGCTGAAAAAGTCGTCCCCAACTACAACGTGATGGCCATCGCCAAGGCCGGCCTCGAATGCACGGTCCGCTATCTGGCCTCGAACCTCGGCCCCAAGAACATTCGCGTCAACGCCATCTCCGCCGGGCCCATCAAGACCTTGGCCGCGCGGGGCGTAGGCGATTTGAGCGAGATGTTAAAGTCCCACTCCGACCGCGCCCCATTGCACCGCAACGTAGACCAGTTGGAAGTAGGCGGCGCAGCGCTCTTCCTCGCCAGTGAACTATCCAGCGCGATAACCGGCGAAACTCTCTATGTAGATTGCGGCTATAACATCATGGGGTTTTGAACAAGCGCATCTATTCCTTCAACGTCACAGTGATCTTGCGGGCGTCCCCACCTTCCGACGCAATAAGAATCTCGCCGGTGGACTTTTTGCGGATCGATGCGAATTTTTCGCCCCACTCGACCAGCACCAGCGCATCAGGCGTGAGCAACTCGTCCAGACCGAGAGTCTCCAGTTGGCGTTCGCCCTCGAGACGATAGACATCCAGGTGGAAGAGCTTTATCGGCCGACCGTCGAGCGCACCGTCGTACTCGTGCAGCAGCGTAAAGGTTGGGCTGGTCACCTCGTCCGGTTCGGCAGCGTCCATGGCTAGCGCGATACCTTTCACCAGCGTGGTTTTCCCTGTGCCCAGGTCGCCGCGCAGGATGAGGAGCTGCGGGGGCGCCAACAGCCGCGCCAGCTTGCGACCCAACTCGACCGTATCCGCGCCGCTGTGGGTGGTGAACTCGTGAATCCTGCCTTGGGCGGGAGGTGCGGCGTTGCTCATTCAGGTGCCTCGCGGGAGGCCACGGCCGGTGAATTCGTCGGGAGCCCCTGATACCAAACATACCTGTTTTGACCGCCTGTGGGGAAGGTTAAAGGCCGGTGGCGAAAAGCGCGGGAAAGCTGCGCCAGAGAGTCGGTGGCCAATAGCGTGTGTTCATCGGCCTCGCGCACGGCCAGGTCCGCGGCCAAGCCGTGCAGATAAACCGCCGCCTCCACCGCGAGCGCCGCCTCACGAGGATATTGCGCCAGCAGTCCCGCCACCATCCCGGTGAGCAGGTCGCCGCTGCCCCCCTTGGCCATGCCGGGATTTCCGGTTGTATTCACGGCAACGCGGCCGTCGGGATGTGCGATGAGCGTCCGCGCGCCTTTGAGCACAAGCGTGACGGCATTGCGATGCGCAAAATCGCGTGCAATCTCCAGCCGGTTGGCCTGAATTTCAGCCGTAGTCACGCCCGCCAGCCTCGCCATCTCCCCTGGATGCGGCGTAAGCACCAGCGTGCGCCCCTTGGCCAGCTTGGCCAGCAGCACCGGCTTCGATGCCAGAATATTCAAGGCATCCGCATCGATCACCGCCGGCATTTTGGTGGCTGAAAGCAACCCGGTGGTGAACTTGATCGTCTCCGCGCACTGGCCCAAACCAGGCCCCATGGCCATGACGGTTTTGCCTTCTGTAAACGCCGACACCAATTCCGGAGCCAGATTATCCGCCGAGATCTGGCCCGAAGCCGTCGCGATCAGCGGCCACGTCATCAGCTCCGTGGCCACCGAGGCAACCAGGGCCAGTGCGGGTGCAGGCACCGCGGCCGTCACCAACCCGGCCCCGGCCCGCAAAGCGCCCAGCGCCGTCATCGACGGCGCGCCGGATTTGCCTCCCGAGCTTCCCAGCGAGCCGCCAACCACCAGCACGTGCCCAAAGTTGCCTTTGTTTGCCGAGGCCGCGCGCGGCGCCTGGACAAGCGACAAAGCCGAGCCAGCCCAGGACAATCCCAAAGCTGAAACCACCGCCGCGTCGGGCGAGCCGATCGGGGTTACCACCACAGGCTGGTCCCAACGCCGCGTCAACTGCCCAAAGACATGCGCCGGCTTGGGGGCGGTGAAAGTAATCACCGCGTCGGCGGGGAAAACCGGCGTGGTCAGCGCGGCGGCGGTCTCGTCAGCCGCCCAGCCCGAGGGCAAATCTACCGCCAGAATCGGCGCCACGCTGCCTTTGAGCCACGCCAGCGCCGCCAGCGCCAATCCCTTCATCGGCGGCTTGAATCCAGTGCCCAACACTGCGTCCACAATCAAATCGGCCTCGAGCGCGCCGTTATGCCGGGCCAGTTCCTCAGGCGCGTTGACGGCGTGGATGATCCCGTGCGCCGGGCTTGTGAGCTCAAGCCAGGCCTGGGCTGCATCGCCTTTCAAGCCAGCGGGCGCGCCCAGCAGCAGGGTGGTCACGTCCAGGCCGGATGCAGCCAGCAACCGCGCCGCCATCATCCCGTCTCCGCCGTTGTTGCCGCGCCCGCACAGCACCGTAATGCGCCGCGCCCGCGGAAATTGCATGCGCACGAATGCCGCCACCGCCGTCGAAGCGTTTCGCATCAATTCGAGCGACGGTATTCCAAACCGCTCGGTGGTCGCGCGGTCACATTCCTGCATCTCGGCTGCGAAGAGAACTTGCATCATCAGAATGGTAGACCATCGAGAACGGTCGCGGCGCAACTCAGCCCAGGCTCTCCGTCACCAATGCCTTGATCTTGGCGTCCACATCCGCGGGCTTGACGAAGAAAGGCGTGCTCAGACACTGGAGGGTAAGTTCCTTCGTCTCGGGAGCGTAGTTCCAGGCTATTTCCACGCCGAATTTTGAGGCTTTGCCGCTGTTGCCATTCAGGTCGATTCCGGCGGCCTGGGCTTTGGCTGTGAGTTTTGCGAATTGCTCTGTTGTGATGCCGGAGAAAACTTGCGGTGAACTGTGTGCCATGGATCGCTTCCTTCTTTGTGCGATGAATCTCTACTTTCAGCGAGAGCGCTTATCGAATTGAATCCTACCAACATTGCCGAAATAATCTGCAAACGCCAGGCACAGCCAGCCCGCTTAGCTTTCGACGATGAATCTGGAACTACCGATCTATTCAGTCCGCCGCGGTGGCTTTTCTTGCGGAGGCCTTCGCTGCCTGCCTTGCCGCGCGAGGGGAGGGAATTGCGCTCAAATCCGCCTTACCCTCGGCTAACTGCATCAGGAAATCCTGGCTGGCAAACGGTGGGGCGTCCTTGAGAACTTTGCCGGCGCGAAGATAGCTGCCGTCCGGCTGCTGCAAGCGGGCTTTCACGGTATCGGCCAGGTATGCGGGCAGTATCTCTTCGTGAATGCGAGCCTTCGCGGCCGGGTCGCGGACAGGGAAAACCACCTCGCAACGCTCAAACAAGTTGCGCGGCATCCAATCGGCCGAGCCGAGGTAGGTTTCGTCGTTGCCGTCGTTGGCAAAATGGAAGATGCGCGAGTGCTCGAGGAACCGGCCCACGATGGATCGGACCCGAATCCGCTCCGAAAGGCCCTTCAACCCGGGCCTGAGAATCGAGAGTCCGCGAATGATCAGGTCCACCTCGACACCGGCCTGCGAAGCCTGATAGAGAGCCTCAATCACGCTGGGCTCGAGCAGCGAATTCATTTTGGCTACGATGTGTGCCGTGCGGCCGGCCTGGGCGTGTTCCGTTTCGCGCCGGATCAGCCCCAGGAAGCTTTCCGCCATGGTCAGCGGCGCCACCAGCAGCGGGCGATAGTCGTCGATCTCGGCGTGGGCGGTGAGGTAGTTGAACACCATGTGAACCCGCTCGGTGATTTGCGGATCGCTGGTCAGCAGGCTCAGATCGGTATAAAAACGCGCGGTCACAGGGTTGTAGTTCCCTGTCCCCAGGTGGCAGTAGCGGCGCGTCACGCCGTCTTCGTCGCGGCGCACCAGCATGGCCAGCTTGCAATGCGTCTTGAGGCCCACAACCCCGTGGAACACCTGCACGCCGGCGTCCTCCATGCTGCGCGCCCAGCGAATGTTCGAGGCTTCGTCGAACCGCGCCATTAGCTCCACCACCAGCGTCGCTTCCTTGGTGGCCGCCGCCTCAATCAGCGCCGCGAACACCGGCGAGTCGTGGCTGGTGCGATAGAGCGTTTGCTTCATCAACACAACAGCGGGGTCCTCGGCGCCCTGCTGGATGAAATCCACCACCGGGTCATAGGAGTCGTA
>PLZC01000179.1 GCA_003151985.1 Acidobacteriaceae bacterium | reverse complement strand
GTGGCCCTTCGCCTCCGTCGTGGAAAACAACGGCCGGATCGTTCGCGATCATGTATGGGTCGTAGGCCGTGAGGAGCACCACCCTGAGGGCCGCTATTACCTGGAGTGGTATGAGGGGGGAAAACGCCGGCGAAAGCCGGTCCCCAAGTTCGAGAATCTCTTGCAGGCTGCCCGCTCGAAATCCATCGAACTCAATGCCCTCAAGGCCGGCCTCCTACTCCCGTCCGGCGCGGCTGCTGTTCGGGAACCCGCACGCCTCACAATGAACGCGGCCATCGACGACTACCTGGATTACATCCGGAAACATCGCAGCCTCCGGACCTACAGGACCTACCGACCGATCCTCAATGTCTTGTTTCGAACCTCATACACCAAGACCTACGTGGATGAAGTAACCCGCGAGGACATCCTCAAGTTCACCAGCGACTGCTTCGACAAGGGCTTGGTCCCGCGGACGGTCTACGACCGCCTCGTTACGGTGCTCCAACTCTTCAAGCGGCACGGTTTCAAGGGGCTGGTGGAATCGAGCGACTGGCCGAGCTATGTCGAGACCATCCGCCCGATCTACGAACCGGAAGAGATCGCGGTGATGCTCCAGCACGCCGATCTGGACGAAGCAATCCTCATCAAGTTCTGCCTCGTTTCCGGCTTCCGCGACCGTGAGATCCGCTACGTGACCTGGCGCGACGTCGACTTCCGCAACTCCGTGGTGCGCGTCACCGCGAAGCCGATCTGGAAGTTCAAACCGAAGAACTACGAGGAGAGAGCAGTTCCCCTGCCTGCGGCCATGATCGATAAGTTGCTACAGTTGAAAACCCGGCGCAATGCGACGCCGGCGGAATTGGTCTTTCCTAACACCAAGGGAAAGCCGAACAGTCTCCACATCGAGGTGGTAAAGAGGGTCGCACATCGAGCGAAACTCAATTGTGGCCAGTGTGTAACCAAACATGGTAACCGGTGCGCAGAGGGCCCGTACTGCCAACGCTTCTACCTTCACAAGTTCCGTCACACATTTGCGACCGAGCATCTTCGTCACGGCATTGACGTTCGCACCTTACAGAGCTGGATGGGGCACCGCGACATTCAGTCAACGATGGTCTACCTCAAGGGGATTCAATCGAAGGATGCTCTGGACAAGGTGAATGCTGGGTCCCTTGCCGCATACGTCGCCTAGATTGGCGGGTGACGATCGGGCAACATGCATCCCTAGCCCAGTACGGCGGCGATTGCCTGACGTAGTGCAGCTTGGTCCGAGAGGTGCAATATACCCAGCCGCTTGAGAATGAGACTTTGTTCCAGAGTGGCGAAGATCGGCTTAATGGCGGAAGGCTTCAGCAGGTTGGCCGCTTGCCATTGGCCGATCCAAACCTCACCCAGGCTGGAAGGCGAATGAAGCTGACTGGTGATCGCCATGATCACGGCATCCGGCCTGGCCATGTTATAGGCCCGGTTGCTTATCACGACTGCCGGACGTTGCTTGAAAGCCGCTTGGTTGGTGAATGGGAACCGAACCAGCACCACGTCTCCGAATTCATATGGCATCGTAGGCGGCATCTTCCGGGTTATTCCACACGGCTTCGAATGCGGGAGCGCTTACCGACGTGGCGGCGCGGGTCAGTCCGCGTTCCTGCCCTCGGAGGCGGACAAATTCCACGAAATCTTCCACTTCGACGATCTGTTCGGCGCTGAGCGACTGGATCTTCTCGGTCAGAGTGCTGGCGTTTGAATTCATGGGGGCTCCAACAGAAGCTCGTTACAGGATTTTACATGATTCCCGATTCAAACCGCTGCTGCTTTTTCGGGTCAGGATCGTCCAGGCCCTGAGTGTACCGCGTCCCGATGCCGAAGATTCCTATAGGCCGCATGGTCATTAACAGAATCCCAGATAACACAATCTACAGAGTTTATGCTGGTGCGCCCCTACCCTTTAGGTGCCGCCCAATTCCAGCGAAGGGAGTTGCTGACCGCAGCATGTTTGACCGAAATCTCGGTTCACTTCATCATTCACCGGAACTGAGTAAAGAGAGGCGACGCCGGTGCTGCCATAAGTGCCCGCTTAAATCATGGAGGATATGCCTGTGAGTCTAGTCGAAATCGTAAGAGAGAAGCAGGGGGCGCTGCGCGTTCGCGACCTGGCGCAGCTTTTGGGGGTTTCTCAACAGCAAATCTACAAGATGGCGGCCAACGGCGAGATTCCATCGTTCAAAGTGGCCAACGCCGTCCGCTTCGATCCGCATGAAATCGCCGGATGGTTGACGGAAAAGTACCCCACTCGTGGTGTAGAAGTGCGGTTTGCCTTGGCAAAACGAGCATAAACATCCGCCCATCGCAAGATCGCCGACCGCAAGACAAAGGGCATTCAATTCGCACAAACAGCAGATAAGACGGCCGGGGATTTGACCGAGATCTGGAAGTGCCCCATGCTTCTTTTCGTTTGGAGGTGGCCTGCATGAAGGAGCGAGCGAACCGGGCGATAGCCACAGTAGTCCTTACGTTGTTTGGCGTCGCGGTCTTTGCGAGGTGTCTGGGCAATCTTCGGCAGGGCTGTTCATCCGACCCGTGGGCGAGGTTTGCATTGTGGGTGTGCATTGCCCTGTTGGTAGCCTCGGACATCGGTATATGGCTGCACGTCTGGTCCGATATTTGCTCCGCTTTTGGGGGACGGCCGCAGGATTTCTCGTTGCGCTCTGCACCGTTGTCTAGCGACTCACGGAGGGATCTCGATGTTTGAATCGCTCGACGAACTCACGATCAAGTTGAAAGCCACCGGATATTTCGTAGACCCAGTGATGACGAAGGTAGTCTTTCTGTCCTCGAAGCTTCAAAAGCCGTTGCTGCTCGAGGGCCCCGCTGGCTCAGGCAAAACCCAATTAGCGCTGTCTGTTGCCGCGGCTGCGGATACGCATGTTGAGCGGCTCCAGTGCTATCGCGGCGTGACAGAGGACAAGGCCATTGGTCGCTTCGATGAGGGTCTGCAGCGGCTCTACATGGAGTTCTCGAAGGGCCAGCACGAGAACTGGCAGACAATGCAGGCGAACCTCAAGGGGCGGGACTTCTTTCGGCCCGGTCCTCTGATGCGTGCTCTCGAATGCGACCGGCCCTGCGTGCTGCTCATTGATGAGTTAGACAAAGTAGACGATGGTTTTGAAGCGATGCTGTTAGAAATCCTCTCAGCATGGCAGCTCTCAATTCCCGAGTTTGGCACAGTCGCGGCGAAGAGCATTCCCTTTGTTGTGCTGACCAGCAATGAAGAGCGCCGCTTGGGAGACCCAATCCGGCGTCGGAGCCTCTACGTCCGCGTCGAGCACCCGACGCCGGAGCGCGAGGCGGAGATTATTGCCAGCCGAACACCGAAGGCCGATGCGAGATTCCACCGGGAGATGGCGGGAATCGCGCTCTCGTTCCGCAACTATTCTCTCGAGAAGCCGCCGTCGGTTTCGGAGATGATCGACTTCGCGAACGCATTGCAGTTGCTCGGAACGGACCATGTGACCGAGGATCATCGCGATGTATTACTGCCCTTTTTAGCTAAGACTGAAAAGGATCGTCGACACCTCCTGCTCCGGGAGGGATTCAAGAGCCTGCTCGACGACGGCGCACGATTCGCACAGAGCTTGGCAATTCCCGGAGGGCCACCTTCATGAAGCGATGCATACTACCTCTGCTGCTCTTGCTTCCCCGATTCGCACTGGCCCAAATCGATCCAGCGCCGGCGGAGCAGTTTGTGCGGCAATATGCGGCCCACTATCGAGTCTCACCTGAGCTAGTCGCCGCACTGATCGACGTTGAGTCGCAGTGGAATCCGCGGGCGGTCTCGGGCAAGGGAGGGATGGGGTTGATGCAGCTCATGCCCTCGACAGCGCGGCGTTACGGCGCCTTCAAACCCTTCGACGTGGAACAGAACATTGCCGC
>PLZC01000162.1 GCA_003151985.1 Acidobacteriaceae bacterium | reverse complement strand
GGCACATCACCATCGAGGTCTTCCGCGACATGGGACTGGCGTTTGCGGCGGTGCTGGTTCTCATTTATGTGCTCGTGGTGGGATGGTTCAGGTCGTTCATTGTGCCGCTCATCATCATGGCGCCGATCCCGCTTACGCTGGTCGGCATCATGCCAGCTCATGCCATTCTGGGCGCATTCTTCACGGCGACGTCGATGATCGGGTTTATTGCCGGGGCAGGCATCATCGTGCGCAACTCGATTATTCTGGTTGACTTCATCGAACTTCGTATACGTCAGGGAATGCCGCTGGCCGAAGCGGTAATCGACGCAGGTGCAACACGCTTCCGGCCCATGCTGCTTACCGCAGCCGCGGTTGTTGTGGGCGCAAGCGTGATTCTCACGGACCCCATCTTTCAAGGGCTCGCATTGTCACTCATTGCTGGAGCCGTGGCCTCGACGTTTCTCTCGTGGCCGACCATTCCGGTGCTCTACTACATGGTTCATGCCGGGCGCCAATCTGGGCCTGGCCCCGAGCCCGAAACCGAACAAGGAGATTCTGTATGACAGTTGAACGCGGTGTACGCCTCATGGGAGGCGTGATGGTTCTGCTATCCCTTGCGCTGGCGCATTTCCATTCGCTCTATTGGTTGTGGTTGACTGCATTCGTCAGCCTCAACCTGCTGCAATCGGCCTTCACCAATTGGTGCCCAGCTATGTCAATCCTGCGCGTCATGGGTTTTAGAGACGCCAACTGCAGCCCAACCATTTGAGGCCGCGATGCACGACAGGCGTTTCAATGCATCCCTGGCTCACCGGCTCGACGATCCGGCGCGGCTGCTCTGGCTCCCTCCGGACGAAGTGATCGCCGCGCTGGGAGTTCAGCCGGGTGAATCAGTCGCCGATATAGGCGCAGGCACCGGGTATTTCACTCTGCCGCTGGCGCGCGCCCTCGGGTCGGCGGGTAAAGTCTGGGCCGTCGATGCCCAGACAGAAATGCTTTCTTTGCTGAAAGAGAAGCTGGTTCTCGCTGGTCTCTCCAACGTCGAGCTGCTCCATGCGGAGGGTGACAGAACAGAGATTCCGGATGCCGCTTGCGCCGTCGTCTTCCTGGCCAACGTCTGGCATGAGTTCGAGGACCGCGATGCCGTTCTCCGCGAGTCCCAGCGCATTCTTAGCCCAGGTGGACGAATCGCTATCCTCGATTGGCGTACAGATGTCGAGCCCGTCGCCGGCCCGCCGTTGGCGCATCGAATCGCGCCAGCAGACGCTGCGAAAGAGATGTGGCTCGCAGGCTTCGAACAGATTGTTTTCGCCGAAGTTGGCCGGCACTCCTGGCTCGTTCAAGGAGAGAAACTGCAATGACGGCGCGAAAAGGCGTAGCCCGGCTGGGCAATTCGCGGAACAATAGAGATGCGCGGGCCAAAGATGAGGTCTACCGCCAGATGTTCCGGCTGGAGGAAAGCCGTCCTGGAGCCGAAAAGGGTCTCGCACTTGGCTTGTTGCGCGCATGGCTGGCCGCTGACACCGAACCTGAGAGCGGCGAGGGGCGAAATTGGCTGAAGAAGATTACTCCCATCTGTCTTGAGATGATCGAGACCTCTCTCAAAGGTGGTGAAACTGGGTGCCATTTTGTGCAGTGATCTTTTTCTGAATGCTCTGTGAGATCAACAATCGAATCTCAGTGAGGACCGGCTTTAATTTACGTGTACGGGATATACTTAGACTGTTCTCGATGACCCGATGCGATGCGACCTGAACTGATCCGAGCCACAAATCTCCTGCGTCTCAACACCCCTGAGGCTGTTGAAGAGGCGATTTCGTTACTCCAGAACACGGTCTATTCCTTCAGCATGAAGGTCTGCGGGCATCCTGAAGATGCGGAAGACACCATGCAGGAGGTGCTCTTCCGTTCCCTGAGACACCTGGCCAAGCTTAAGGATCCCCAGGAACTGGCTGTCTGGCTTTACACCGTTACCAGAAACCGTTGCTGGCGCATGCGCCGCAAGAGTGCCAATACGCCAGCAAGCATTCTCTCGCTCGATGAGTTGATGCCGAGCGATGAAGAGTTGGGGCTGTTGCTCCAGGATGCCAAGAAGAGCCCGGAAGGCAACTTGCTCCTCGCCGAGCAACACCATATTCTGCACCAGGCAACTCTGCGGATTCCGGCGCCATTGCGTATTGTTCTCGTGCTTCACGATATGGAGGAGTTGACGACCGAACAGGTTGCGCAGGTTCTCGAACTTCAGCAGGGGTCGGTGCGGATTCGACTTCATCGGGCACGTCTGAGCGTGCGCAAGGAGATGAACAACCTCCTCAGTGGCACTACGGAGCATCCGAATAGTGCCACACCGTTCGCGAAGAAGTCCAAAGGGGCCCGAGCCAAGGGCGGGCAACGCCCTGATGAATGCCGGAATTTGTTTGCCAACCTCTCGGAATATCTGGATGGCAGAGTGGAGCCTCTCACCTGCGGTCAGATGCGCACACATATTGAGGCATGCCCGTCCTGCATAGTGTTTCTGCGCGACCTGCGCGCCGCCATCGATCGCTGCCAATCTCTGGAGATTTCCTGTGATTCGGCCGTCGCGCCTCGATTGCGCGCCATCCTTACACAGGAATACCTGCGCATGTTGGCTATACCGAGCGCGAAAAAACATACTCAGTTCTGTAACGAATCGCCGCCGTCGTGTCTTTCTTCTAATGAAAGAGGAAAATCATGATGGAAGTGAAGATTACGCATCTCGATCAGGTGAAGTTTGCCATTCAGTCGCGGTCGCACTCGATACTCTGCGATCAACCCGCTGAGAATGGCGGCGAAGACACAGGCATGACGCCGCCCGAGTTGCTTCTCGCATCATTGGGCTCTTGCGCGGCCTTCTACGCTGTCGAGTACCTAAGAACGCGCAATCTCGCACAGAGTGGCGTTGAGGTTACGGTAACCGCCGACAAATTGAAACAGCCTGCCCGGCTCGGCAACTTCTACGTTCATGTTGTTTGCCCCGTCTCGCTCACTGTAGACCAGACGGAGGGGCTCATACGATCGGTGCATCACTGCCTGGTTCACAACACGCTCTTGGCGCCGCCGGAGATCAAGATTGAGCTGGCGATAGTCGAACCTGCCGCGATCCACAGTTAACATCCTGCGCAGATTTTAGCCGGCCCTGGAACGCCGCTCGCAGCGGCCGCCACGAGCCGGTGTTCTAATTATCGAATGGCGAATCTCGAGAACTTCCGTGTCGTGGTCTTCCGGGCAGTTGCTGAACAGAGCAGCTTCAGGAAGGCCGCGGAAGAGTTATGTTATATCTCACGCAACCCGCTGTGAGTCTTCAGATCAAGGTGCTTGAGGAGGATCTTGGTGTTCAGCTCTTTGATCGTACTGGAGCACACATCACCTTGACGGCGGCCGGCTCGGTACTGCTGGGGTATGCTCAGCAGGTCAATGCGCTTCTCGCGCAAACTGAACATGACATTGCAGCCCTTAGCGGAGAGCACGCGGGGCAACTGGCCCTGGGCGCGTCCACGACAATTGCCCAATATGTGTTGCCCCGCCTGCTGGGCGAGTTTTGCCGCGAGCATCCCCGCGTTCACCCCACTCTGATCAGCGGCAATACGGAACAGATCGTGGAGGCCGTGAAAGAGCAGAAGATCGCGCTGGGGTTCATCGAGGGGCCTGCGCGAAGCCGCGACGTCAAGACTGAGGCGTTCCTTGAAGATGAACTGGTGTTGATCGTATCCACCGCGCACGAGTGGGCCGAGCGCAAAGCGGTCTCATGTTCGGAATTAGCCGCGATCCCCTTACTCATGCGGGAACGCGGATCGGGTACAAGGCATGTAATTGAGATGGCGCTTGAGCGGCTAGGCGTAAAGCGGAGTTCGTTGCATATCGTGATGGAACTGGATTCAACCGAAGCCATCAAATCCGCCGTTGAAGCAGGACTCGGGATCGGATTCGTCTCGCGTTGGGCGATTGCCAAGGACCTCAGGCTCGATCACAGTTTCAAGATTGTCGACGTGGAAGGATTGAGAATCAAACGCGATTTTCTCGTCGCGTACGCATCCGGTCCCGAGCCTCTGGGTCTGGCCATTGAATTCCGCAGGTTTCTCCTCGCACGCGCAGGCATGCAGAGAGCATCGGTCAGGGCCAAACGATCATAGCCTTCGCGATCCATAAGATTCGCAAATGGGGCATGAGTACTTCTGCTTGGACGACGGAAACTTACTCAGCGACACTCGTTGGGTGCGAGCAGCCTCGCCGTCACTTTCGCCGCAGGCGGCTGAACTGGAATCGCTGGATGTTCCCGCTGGGAGTTACGTGCTCATAGGGGAGGCTCTCCGCAAGGTCAAAGGATGTCGCAAAGTCGGCGGCAATCATCTCCGCGCTGGCGCGAATATACAGGTAGCCCGCTGCAGGAACGTGGGCCTTCGAGTCCAAACGTGGCGACAATTAGCGCGCCGCCGCTCTTCACTGCGTTCGAGGTCAGTGCCGCATAGGCAGCACGGTCCTGCAAGTCCGTCAGGAAATGATAAGCGGCTCTGTCATGCCAGATGTCAAAGGGAGATGAGCATTTCCATCCGAGCACATCCGATTCGATCCACTGTACCTTCGTCGCCGTGTTTCCCAGCCGTGCCTGCGCCAGGGAGAGTGCTCGAGAAGAAACGTCGAGAACGGCGACAGAGCCGTACCCCTCGGCGAGCAGACAGTCCACCAGCCGGGAGTTTCCTCCACCGATATCGACGATGGAATCGCTCTTGCCGGTTGCGCTCTTTCGTATCATCTCCAGGGACAACATCGGCGTCGCTTCAAACCAGCTTACTTCCTGTTCCCGGTGCGTTGAATAAAACTGTTCCCAATGCACCTGTCGGCTCGGCGTTTCCATGTAATCCTTTCAAAACGTGCGGATTAACCGGCGTGGGCTAACCGTTGGGAGTGCGCCGCACGGACGAACTCTTATTGTTTCACGGTGCCCTAATTGCACGGTTCTGCGCGTAATCGCTGGATAGAGAAGTATCTTTTATGAAAGATTAAAATAATTATGTAACCCTTCTAGGCGATTGTGTTATCTATGAACATAGGGCCTTACTATGGGGCATGTTTCCCTATGATCAGTAGTAGCGTCTTTGTCCAGACCCACTTCAGGTTCCGTTGACTGTGCATGGTTGGATCAAAAATCGGTCGTATAGTCGCTTAGGAACGCTCGCGCTCCTGGGATTGGCCTTCTGCGTCTTTGCTTGGGGTCTCCAATATAAGCTTTCCCTGTACGATCCGCCTCAGGCTGCTTCTCACCAGATTCCGAAGGCCAAGCTTCTCTCTAAAGACCAACAATCCAAAACACCTGAAGGTTTACAGTCTGGCCGGTATGATTCTCCCGTGAAAAGGATGATCTTGGCACCTGCCACTGTGTTCTTCATTCGGCAGGTCCTCGTTGTTTTGAACCCGCCGGCAACAGGCCAATGGGAACAGCGAGCTAATTCTTCGCAGCAAATACATTGCGCTATTTTGAACACGATCTTCGTTCGCCCCCCGCCCTTCCTCGCCTAGCCTTTTCCCTGTAGTCACGAAATGACACCGTCGGCGTTGGCCTAATGGCCGGCTGTCGCGCGGCATTTTCCCTTCTGGAGAACTTGCCCTGCCATTTTGACCAAGCCATCACAAAACAATTAAGAGGTGCATTCGAGACATGCGAAAGCGAATTTCCCTGGTTCTTGCCGCGGGACTGACGCTCTTTGTTCCGGTCGGCATAGTTGCCTGCAAATCAAAGGATCGAGACTCAGGGGCGAATGCCGCAGAGATTCCATCCGCAACAGTAGTCGCGGTCACACGCGGGAACATAGCGCACACCTTGAATCTTGCTGGGCAGTTCCAGCCGTATCAGGTTGTAGATGTTCATGCGAAGGTGTCTGGCTATATCAAGCACATTTATGTCGATATCGGCGATAAGGTTCATGCCGGCCAGACGCTCGCAATCCTGGAGGTCCCGGAACTGAACGCTCAATTGAAAGGTACTGTGTCAGAATTTGGCCGCAGCAAGGATGAGATTACCCGAGCGCAGCATGANNGATTGATGCTGCCAAGGCTGCCCTGGCGGCGGCGAGGCAAGGCTCGGACGTGGCCGACGCCGATCGTGAACGGGTGCAGGATCTCAACGACTACACCCACGTGACGGCGCCGCTCAGCGGAATCATTGTCTGGCGCTACGCAGATACTGGCGCGCTCATCCAGGCCGGCACTGCTTCTGATACTCAATCTCTTCCTGTCGTAAAACTCTCCGAGAGCAGTCTGCTTCGTCTGCGCATCCCGGTTCCGGAAGACGCCGTAGCGTATATCCATGAAGGGGCAGAAGTGAATGTGCAGGTTGACGCAATCCACCGCACACTCGTTGGAAGAGTGGTTCGCTTTACGCGAGACATCAGCCCGGCCACGCGCACTATGGAGACGGAAATCGACGTCGAGAACAACGATCTGTCACTTACGCCAGGCATGTATGCCAATACAACCCTTGAGTTGGAGCGAGAGAACAACGTCCTGGTCATTCCAGTGCAGGCGGTCATACGGAACGGTAATCAGTCCTCGGTGCTGGTTATCGACAGCCAGAATCGCGTCCAGACGCGCAATGTTGCGCTTGGTTTGCAGGGCTCCATGCTCGTTGAGGTGAAGGAGGGATTAA
>PLZC01000135.1:6185-6322 GCA_003151985.1 Acidobacteriaceae bacterium | reverse complement strand
CCGATAGCGCAGCCGCCGGGCATGGCTACTCGTGCCATGCCGGTGCGGGCGATGAGGGGGCCGAGCACCAGGGAACTGGCGCGCATTGTTTTGACAATCTCATATTTGGCTTCGGGATCGGAGAGGGTGCGGCAACT
>PLZC01000135.1:5987-6131 GCA_003151985.1 Acidobacteriaceae bacterium | reverse complement strand
GCGCCGAGTTCTTTGCGCCCGAGACGCGAATCGTGCCCAGCAGCGGATTGCCGCCGCGAATAACGAATTTATCCATGAAAGAAGAGTTGCTCCTGGCCTTCTAGTGGTGTCCGCCACAAAGATGGTCGTTTATGTTTTGAAAGG
>PLZC01000135.1:5831-5970 GCA_003151985.1 Acidobacteriaceae bacterium | reverse complement strand
ATTTGGACCAATCCCTCTGAAATCAGCCCATTTTCCGCTGCCTGTTTAGCCCCGGTGAGAAGCATCTCTTTCACATTCAACCCATTTGCTGTCGATTGCCGACACTTGCGCTCTCTACAGCTCCAGCACATTGTCCTCA
>PLZC01000135.1:0-5706 GCA_003151985.1 Acidobacteriaceae bacterium | reverse complement strand
CTTCATGCGCGTGGAACCGGAGACGACCTCGGGACCGACGTCGGAAATAATGGAGATATCGGCGGCTGCCGACAGGGGCGTGTCGTGGTTGCAGGTGACTGCGGCGGTGTGAGCTCCACGGGCGCGGGCATAGGCCACGGCGGCCACTACATAAGGAGTGCGGCCTGAGGCAGAAACCCCTACGACGATGTCTTTGCGTGTGGGGCGGCGACGGGCAATGTCGCGTTGGCCAAGCTCTTCGGAGTCCTCGTTGACCTCGACGGCCGAGGCCAGCGCCTTGGGACCGCCGGCCATGATGTACTGCACTTGTCCGGGGGCGGTGGAGTAAGTGGGAGGGCACTCCGAGGCGTCAAGAGCTGCAATGCGACCGCTGGAGCCTGCGCCGACGTAAATCAGGCGGCCGCCATCGCGAAGGCAACGAGCCACCTGGTCAATGACCAGCGCAATTTCAGGAAGGGCCTTCTTGACTGCAGCCTGAACCTTCATATCTTCATGATTGATGATGCGGGCGATTTCGATTGCGGACTTCGTGTCAAAGCCTTGAGACGCCTCGTTTTGGCTCTCGGTGGTCAAATCTTGAAGCAACGGTGCCCGGTCTTTCTTGATTTCCTCTTTTTGGGCTCCGGCCGTCCCCTCCGTCGAGCTGGTTAGCATCGCGTCTATCCCCAAGTTTTTATTGTATCTGCAAAACCGTCAACTTCGACAGAATTCTCCTTTCGCGCCCAAGTGTCATGGGAGCCCAGGTTGAGGAAAGGGCCGGTCACAATGCCTCCCGGACCGCGTTGTGAAAAGCCGGTCTTATTTCGCGGATCAATTGACTTTGCCGGTCGGGCCAGGTCCGGTTGGTGAGTAAAGTCGCTGCGATTTCCGCATCGAGGTCAATCCATAACGAGCAGCCGCTGAAACCGAGGTGCCCGATGGAGTGGCGCGAAAAATGATGGCCCGAAGATGAATTGTCGGAAGGAGTATCCCAACCGAGCGCGCGGGAACTGCCTTCCGGACTCTGGCGCTCGGCAAAACGCGCCACTGTCGAGGGGTCAAAGAGGCCGTGCTTTGCCGGGGTCGAACCGGCAACAAGAATCTCGGCGGCGAATCGCAGCAAGTCCGGCACGTTGGAAAAAAGCCCTGCGTGGCCTGCGTTGCCGTTGAGCAGCCACGCGTGCTCATCCTGCACCTCACCCTGGATTCGGCGGCGCCGCCAGCCGGTGTCTTCCTCGGTGGGAGGAATCGACGGCCGGGCGTCAAGCTGAGGGCAGAAGCGAGTGGCGGTCATTCCCAACGGCGCATGGATTTCGCGCTCCACCCAGGTGGCCAGGGGTTCATTCATGCAGGCTTCCAGCGCTTTCCCCAGCAGCATAAAACCGGGATCGGAGTATTCGCCTCGCTTGCCCGGCTCGGCTTCCAGAGGCAGTTCCAGCAAGGCGCGAAACAGGTCCGCCGGCGAATTCACGGTACGGAAGAGCTCGACGTAGCCGGGCAGTCCCGAGTTGTGTGCCAGCAGGTTACGCACTGTTACCAGGTGCGCGTGCTGTCCGGGTGCACGGCCTACAACAAATCCAGGCAGAAGATCGCCAAGCGGCGTGTCGAGGCGGAGCTGGCCGCGTTGATAGAGCAGCATGGCCCCAGCCGTTGTGGCCGCTACTTTGGTGATGCTGGCTACGTCATAAACCGTGTTCGCCGAGACCGCAGGAGCGCCTTCGTCATAGGTGAAGTGGCCAAGCGCGTCTTGAAGCACGACCTTGCCCCCGGATAGCACCCCAAAGGCGCAACCGGGAAAAGCGTGCGCGGCGATGGCGTTCGTCAGAATCCGGTACACGGCGGCGAACCGGTCACGCGAGGCGGCTGGGCTGGCAGACGGGCTGATGTCGGACTCCATCTCTACCTTGAATCGTATCTTGGATGGGCTCCTCTCTTGAGTGCGCGTCTTTATCTTCGTGCCTTGACGAGAGACCGAAGCTATCCTTGTGGATAGATCGCAAGTCTATCTAGCAAAGGAACAGGGGAGGGTTGGATGCATTTGCTGCGCGGATGGTGGACAGCCGCAATCGTATTGGCCTTTGTGGGCGCGTCCTGCAATCTTGCGTCATCGCAGGCATCGAACCCGGAAAGTGCGGCTGCACAGGCGGACCAAACCAGTGTGGCGCCACCCGCCGACGCACCTCCCCCCCCGCCTGCCAAGAAGACCTACACCGTGCCTGCCGGCACCAAGGTGCTGTTGCAGTTGCGCAGCGCCATCAATACCAAGAGTGCCAAGCCCGGCGACGGCGTTTATCTGGCCTCCACCTTTCCAGTGGTTGTGGGAAACAGGGTAATGATCCCGGCTGGAGTTTACGTGCAGGGAGTGGTAGACCGCGTCACCCGGGCAGGTCGCGTACATGGCAAGGCGCAACTCGACATGCACTTCAGCTCAATCATCTTTCCCAACGGCTCAGTAGTGGAGATTCCCGGCATCGTCAACAGCCTGCCCGGAGCCAGGAAACAGTCGGTGAAGGACGATGGCGAAGGGACGATCGAGCAGGACAGCAACAAAGGGCGAAACGCCGGGAGGGTAGCCGAGATTGCAATCCCGACTGGGGGAACAGTTGGCTCCATCGGTGGTCTCGGTTCCGGTCATCCGCTTGCGGGAGGCATTGCCGGAATCGGCGCGGGAGTTGCGGCTGTGGGTCTGGTATCGCTCTTTACCCGCGGAGCTGATGTCAACATTGATAGCGGGACCCAGGTGGAAATGATTTTGCAGAGACCGCTGGCTCTCGAGGAAGGGAATCTTGCGGACGGCGGCTTTCCAGCATTCTCGCCTGCGCTGGTACCTGCCGCCAACCAACCTAAACCAATGGAAAAACCGGCGCGCGCACGCGTCGTGTGCCCCCCGGGGGGACTCGGTTGCGAGTAAATTAGAAGAGAGATGGAAACGGCTACTCCAGACCCAATATCACCAACCGAAGCTGTCGCGGCAGAAGCGATTACGCCTCTGCCGGCATTGGACCCCGCCCCCGTTGTGTCGCCCAAGGCCGGGGGTATCGGGCTTTGGGTGCGCGACCTGTTGGTTTCCGTTGCCGCTTCGGTATTGATCATTACCTTTCTTTACCAGCCGGTCCGCGTAGAAGGAACCAGCATGTTGCCGCGGCTGGAGGACCACGACAGGCTATTCATCAACAAATTCGTCTACCGTATTACCGCCATCGAGCGCGGCGACATTGTTGTCTTTCACTATCCGCGCGATCCGGAGAAGAGCTATATAAAGCGCGTGATCGCGCTGCCCGGTGACCGTTTGCGCGTGGATCGCGGCCTCGTCTGGCTCAACGGCAAGGCCCTGGCAGAGCGGTATGTCCCCGAAGAGTACAAGGACAGCCGCTCAATGACGGAGATTGTCATTCCCGACGGATCCTATTTCATGATGGGAGACCACCGTTCCATCTCCTCCGACAGCCGCGAATTCGGCCCCGTCGACCGCGATTTGATTTACGGAAAAGCCGTCTTTGTCTACTGGCCGGCCCGAGACGCGGGAGTGGTACATTAGAGCGCTGACGGCTGCCGGATCTTCCAACCCCTTAGGCAGCTCCTCGAGCTTATCCTCTTCGCGTTTCCATCCTTGAAACTGTACAATGGCTTACGACACTTGCACCTTTTTGAGCCAGGTTCGATGCAATTCGGAGAGGCTGTGGTGTGTCGGGCGCAGACGTGTGCTACGCGCGTCGAAATCTTTCACGGGGCTTCAAAAATCAAAGAACCAAGTTGTTGATTCTAAAGTCGACCAATGACCTTAGAGAGTAGCGGTTGAATCCACTCCTCGGAGATGCGATGCAGGCGATTCTAGCGCTCGAAGACGGGCGCATCTTCCGTGGCCTCGGCTATGGGCACCCCGGCGAATGCCAGGGCGAAGTTGTTTTCAATACTTCCCTTACCGGCTACCAGGAAATTGCTACCGATCCTTCCTATGCCGGGCAAATCGTCGTTCTCACCAATCCTCAGATCGGCAACTACGGCACCAACAACGCGGATAACGAATCGGCCAAGCCTTACATCGAGGGCCTGATCGTCCGCGAGTTCTCGCCCATCAGTTCCAACTGGCGCTCCGAGCAGGTTACTGACGAATACATGGAGCGCTATGCGGTGCCCGTGTTGGCGGAGATCGACACCCGCGCACTGGTTCGCCATCTGCGCACCCATGGCGTAATGCGCGGCGTGATTTCAACCGATGTTTCCGATCCTGAAGCCCTGGTGCGGAAGGCGAAAAGCATCCGCAAGATGGATGGGACCGACCTGGCGCGCGTGGTGTCGACAAAGTCGAACTACACTTTCGACTCGACCGATAGCCGCAACCAGGGCGGCGATTCGTTGTTGCCCGATGCGCTTTTCCAGGGTGAAGAAGCACGGAAGCACCTGCTCCATGTGGTGGCTTACGACTTCGGCATCAAACAAAACATTCTCCGCATGCTGACGCGCGAGGGATGCAAAGTCACAGTGGTCCCGGCGGAGACGACCGCGTCCGATGTGCTGGCGCTGAAGCCGGATGGGGTTTTTCTGTCGAATGGGCCGGGCGACCCGGAGCCTGTGGATTACGCGGTCAAGGCCATCCGCGACATGATGGGCCGCGTGCCGGTATTTGGCATCTGCCTGGGGCATCAACTCTGCGGATTGGCGTTGGGCGGGCGTACCTACAAGTTGAAATTCGGCCATCACGGCGGCAACCACCCGGTCAAAAACAACACGACCGGCAAAGTGGAGATCACGGCCCACAATCACAACTTCGCGGTAGATCCAGACTCGATCAACTTGAGTGAGGTGGAGTTGACGCACGTGGACCTGAACGACCAGACGCTGGAAGGCCTGCGCCACCGGACGCTGCCGCTCTTCAGCGTGCAGTACCACCCCGAAGCCGCTCCTGGTCCGCACGATTCGAATTACTTATTCCGCGACTTCCGGCGCATGATGGAGGAGNNGGAGTGGAAGGGATGAGGCGCTGGCTCCCACTCCTGGCGTTGTTAGCGGGGCTGGGGTGTTCTATTTCCTTTGCTCAGACTAAAGTACAGAACGACCCATTCAGTCAGTATCTAACCGGAATCAAGGCAAGTAGACCAGAGCCTTCGTTGGTGCGCTTCGCTCAAGAGTGCGGAGTCGATCTGAAAATAGTTGTACCCCGTTATGCTGACCTTCCAGATAATACATGGATTCTCGTCAATGATTTGGCGAAAGGTATCCACGGGCTGGAAACTGATTTCTTTGTGACTGTGGCTGTGTGGAAACAGGGAGACCGAATTCTGGTCGAGATGTGGGAGATGCAATTGGATGTCGAGAATGAGAATAGGACATTCTATTGCATGGCTAAGCGAAAGATAACGGCTGAAGAGTTTTCAGATTGGATGCTGCCGGAGATTTTGCAGAATGGTAATGAGAAACCGGGATGGGGATATGAACAGCACTGGAAAATGACGGCTGCAGGAAAGTTTGAGAGAACCTTTCATGGGTTTGTATATTTCAATGGGGAAGCAATTTCCGAACCAAAACTCGACGAGAAGACAAGAAAAGGATTGAACTGGACGCCAAAGGTGCTGACCTGGAGTGATCTGAAGCTGCCTGCAGCATTGCTGCGATGAACTGAGAACAAGGTGGGTTTTTCACGGGCGCAGTTTTGGCCGTACTGCTAGGTAAGACAACTTACTGGGCTTTTAAGGGTAAACAGAACAATGCCACGCAGAAATGACATTC
>PLZC01000378.1 GCA_003151985.1 Acidobacteriaceae bacterium | reverse complement strand
TCATCAGGTCGGTGAAGGGCTTGCCACCCCAGTCGCCGTTGACGCCGTCGACGATGGCCTGGCCGTAGCCGGTGGAGCCGCGCGGGTTGATCATGACGACCACGTAACCGTTGGCGGCGAAGAGTTCGGCGTTCCAGCGGTAGGACCAGGCATCGCCCCAGGCGCCTTGCGGACCGCCGTGGATGAGGAACTTGACGGGGTATTTCTTGGCCGGGTCGAAGGCTGGGGGCTTGATTACGAAGCCTTGGAGTTTGGTTTTGTCGACGGCGGTGAACGAGAAGGATTCCATCTTCGGCAGATCGAGGTTCTCGATCAGCGAATCGTTCAGGTGAGTAATCCAGGCTTCCGACTCACCCGTGACGCTCTCCGAAATCTCGATCTTTCTGTTTTTTGTATTCGTCACAAACTTATCGCCATTTTCCGGTTCAAAACTATATTGGACCAGATACGCTTCGGCAGGTGCGTCAACCTTGACCTTTGTCGCAACGAATTTGGAATTTGAAACTGGAAGCAGACCGCTGTATTCCCCGTTCCATTCGGTGATTCGCTTCGCATTTCCGCTGAGCGTGGCTTCGAATGCGGGAGCCTCACCGGCTGTACCGCTAGTGAAGTAAATCTTCTTCGAATCAAGCGCCCATACAAACTCATCCACCCAGTTCTCGAACTTCGGCAGCAGATCTTTGGTCGTCTTTGCCGCGCGGTCGTAGAGCATCAGCCGGAACTTGTCGCTCTCGTAGCCGGCGCGGGCCTGCGAGCGCCATACAAGGTACTTGCCGTCGGGCGAGTAGGCGGGGTTGAAGTCGCCGCCGGCGGCTGTGCTTACTTTCACAGGCTTGGCAGCGGGATTGGTGAGGTCGAGGGTGAAGATGTCGGCGTTGGTGCTTATGGCGGGCTCTTCGTCGAGGTTTTCGGTGAAGGCCAGTTCCCTGGAGTCGGGCGCGAAGGCGAATCCGCCGCCACCGCCGAGCGAGAAGGGCGGCACGTCGTGGGGATCGTTGGGCGTGAGGTCGCGGAGCGCGCCGGTTTCGACGGAAACCTGAAACAAGTGGCTGCGCTTGTCGCCGGTGTAGTGGTTCCAGTGGCGATAGAGCAGGTGGGTAAAGATCTGCGCCTTCACCTTGCTCTCGGCTGCTGCCTTGTCACGGTCGGCGTTGCATCTGTCGCCGGCGCGGTTGGTGGCGGTGATCGCGGGGCAGTCGGGATAGACAGCGGAAGTGAAGACCACCGCCTTGCCGTCCGGGGACCAGAGTGCGTCGCCGGCTTCCGTCGAGATGGTGGTCAGCTTGGTGGGGTTGGAGGCCGCGCCGGTGGCAGCGTCGAAGTCCGCCAGCCAAACCTGCTGCCCGCCCTCGCGGCCACTTAGAAAGAGGATGCGCTTGCCGTCGGCCGAGAACTGCGGGCCGCTGTCGCCGGTTTTCGCCACGGTTAGCGGTTTTGCGTCGCCTCCCGCAATCGGCTGGATGAAAAGCTCCGCTTTCTTGGTGTCTTCGTCGAGGTCTACCGAGGTAACGGAGTAGGCCAGCCACTTGCCGTCCGCGGAGACGGCGGTTTCGCCCAGACGCTTCATCTGCATCATGTCCTCGAAGGTCATGGGGCGCTTGGGGGTTTGGGCGATGCTCGGCGCAGCGGCCGCGATCAAAAGGGTGGAAAGAACAAGGGCTTTGGTTTGCATGGGTCTTCCTGTACGCGCGATGAGAGTTGGCGATTTTGCGCGAAGGAGAAGTTTACACCGAACGCGGAAGTGTCCCCGCACCCGGCCAATTTGGGTTCGAGGTTCCCCATCTTCGGCGCGATAAAGCCGCGCCGAAGATGGGGCACCCGACGTTGAATTGGCCCCATTTTGTACCCGAAGAACAACCGCAGGTCCTTCGACTTCGCTGCGCTTCGCTCATGATGACAACGTTGAGGCTTGTGCTATCCCAGGCACCCAGCTAATGTTCGTGAAAAACCCTCAACGGCAGCGTAGGAGCGTCCCATCTGGCTCAAAACGGGTTAAATACAGACTTTTGTTTACTGGTAAGTTAATATGTATAATTTACAAGTTATTCATTAATATAGGCTTAAAAGCGCGAATCAGATGAAAAATGTGAAAAACGACGAGAAAATAATTTTTGCCAGTAGGTGTTCTCAAGTGGATGTCGAGACATTGTGGATTCCCCTAAAAACAGTGTGCACCGGGCGATGGCAATTATCTGCAAAAGAGGGGAACGAATTTTTACGCGGCTTGCAGCTCGAGGATGATGGCGGCGCCGCTGGGCTCGAAGTTGATGGCCGAGGCGCGGCCGTTGTTGTCGCGCAGGATGGTGGCGCAGAGACTGAGACCCAGGCCGACGCTGTCGCCGGCGGCCTGCGCGGGGACAAAGGGGTCGAATGCGCGATCCGGATGAAGAAAGCCGGGGCCGGAATGGGCTACGAGAATCTGCACATGGTTTCCTTCAGCGGACGCCTCCAGTCGGATTGTCTTTCCTTGGGCTGGGGCCGCGGCCGAACCAGAGCCATGGTTGGGGCTCTCCACCGCTTCCATGGCAAATTGAATGCAATGCAGCACGGCCTGGCGCACCTGCTGGGCCTGGCACAGGGCCTTGGGCAGTTCCGGGGCGATATTCAGGCGGAATTCGATGGAACGGTGCAGGAATTCGGAACGGTGGAGGTGTTCCAGATCGGCCAGCAGCTCGGAGATCGAAACCGCGGCCAACTGGTCGCCCTGGGGACCGGAAACCCGGGTGAGGCTCTCCAGAATTGACCGCATGCGGCGGGCTTCTGAAAGGATGGCCTCGACGCCCTTGCGTTCTGCCGGGTCCAGTTCCGTTGCTTCTTCGAGCAGCGACGCGTAGCCAAGAATCACCGTCAGCGGATTGTTCAACTGCTCTGTGACGTTGCCGGCCAACTGGCCCAGTCCGGCGAACTTCTCCGCGTCGATGAGCTTCTCCAGCATCATGGTCTGGCTGCGCACGGATTGCAGGCGGGCGGCAAGCACTTCCACCGGCAGCAGGTCATCGGCCCGAAGCGGCTCCTTGCGATGTGCCCCCGAGTTGCCGGCAAGAAGCAACGCGCCCTCGGTTCCCGAACGCCCCACCATGGGCACGGCCAGGGCAGAGGTAAACCGGAGCCGTTCCAAGTCATCTCCGGGTTGCAGCCAAGGTTCGAAATCCAGCATGAGCGCTTGGGAATGCTCCGCGGCCGACGGGGCGGAATTGGGGCCCAAAAAGCCAGCGGCAGAAATCCGGCGGGCCAACTCTTTGAGCGCCGAAACCGTGGCCGCAGGAAGCCCGGCGGCACCGGCCAGGCGATACCGTCCTGAGCTATCGAGCAACAACAGCGCGGCTTGGGCAAACCTGCTGTGCCCGACAACTGTGCGGCAGATTTCCGGTCCCTGCCGGTCGAAGTCCTCGACGCGGCGGCGGGGAAGGATGAGTTCGGCATACGCAGCGAGCTCCAGGCGCGCCCGTCGCTCACGCCCCTGGGCAGCCTGGTTGATGGCAAGTTGGTCCTCCAGCGCCAACAGGATCATGCCCATTGCCGCAACCACCTTGCCCAGGACGATGATGTGAATCAGATTGAGTTCGACCGAGGGATTCAGGCTAATCCAGGGAAGAATCTCCAGACTGGCAAGCGACCAAGCCGTAAAGCCCATCACGCTGAGCACCACACCGGGAGAGATTCGCCGGTAAACGAACACCAGAAGCATGACGGTAACAACACGGTTGCCGGTTTCAACAACGACTATGGGGGGCAACAGTCCCGTCCGGAAACACATCCAGAGCGCAAACCCGCCAAAAACCCCACAGAGAATCGACCCCATACGCAACGGCAGGGCCCCCCGCGCGCTGCCCCATATCAGTCCCACCACAATGGAGACCACGCCAAGCCCCGGAAAGATGAAAAACAAGGGCCCCATGGGTGAGATGCCCCGGAAGACACCGGCGTAAAGAATGGCATAAGCGAGCAGTGGCAGCGTAAATGGAATGACGTAGAGCACCTGAACCTTGCCCAGGCGAAAGCGAAGGGGTGAAAGGGACCCCAAGAAGAGGGTGGAGCTGACCAGGCCGCAACTCAGGCTGGCTGCCATTACCCAGGGATGGGATTCGGCCGCAGGATTCCACCAACCCAGCCTGTAGTGCAGAAGCATCTGGCCCCCGGCCAGCAGGAAGCCCAGGAACCAGAGCAGCGTGCGGACGTCGCGGAAGCGCAGAAACAGATATCCAAAAGCGGGCAGCAGCAGCGTTATGAGGAGGAGCGCGGGGGCGTGATAATAGTCAGGCATGGAAAGCCGAAAATCTCCGGAGATCTGTTTTACTTCCTTATCGCCATTCCTGCCGGAAGGATGAAGTCGTGCTGACAGTACGCCGAGGCGGCAATTATGCTGTGGCAGACATTGGTCAATCCATTCGAGCGAATCAGCTTAAACAAGGAAACTTCAGATCGTGGTCAGGCGCAAATACCGACGCTCATCCATTGTGGAACCACCCGTCGCGGATGTATATGCGTCTAATGTTGTAGCCAGGCAAGACGAAATTCGGGCGGGACGTTGCGGCAACGAGGCTGGCGGCCTACGGGCGAAACAGGGGAGACAGATAACAGTGCGAACTCGATGGATGCTTGCGGTAATTTTGACGGCAGGCTGTGCCGTGACGGCCGCGGCACAGGATAAGGACACCTTTACGCCGATGGCGCTGGACGCAGGGTTTGGGCATATGGACCTTACCCCGCCCGCCGTGCCGCCGGAACAGATTATTCAGCAATTCGCGGCGAAGGAGAGTGAGTTTCGCCAGGCGCTGAACCACTACACCTACCGCCGGATTGCGCGGGTACAGACCATCGACGATGACAACAAGGTGGATGGCGAGTATTACGAGGTGGACGACGTGGTTTTTGACTCCACCGGCCGCCGCACAGAGAAAGCGGTTTTTGCGCCGGAGAGTTCGTTGCAGCGTGTAATGATGTCGCCCTCCGATCTGCAGGACATCCAACAGGGATATCCTTTCGTCCTCACCGCCGAGGAGATTGGCCAGTACAACGTGAAGTACGTGGGCCGGCAAAAAGTGGACGAGGTGGATTGCTTCGTTTTCGACGTGAGCCCCAAGGTCATCGAAAAGAAGAAACGCTACTTGCTTGGACGCATCTGGGTTGACGTGACCGACCTGCAGATTGTGGTGACCAACGGCCGGATGGTTCCCGACGACACGCGCAAGAACAGCGAAGACCTGCATCCGCCCTTCATGACCTGGCGGCAACAGGTAGACGGACACTTTTGGTTCCCGGTGTATACCAAGGGCGAAGGCATTCTGCACTTTGCCGGTGGCTCAGGATCGATGGCGCAAGACGTGCATATGCGCGATACGGTCAAGTACTCCGACTACAAGTTGTTCGGCTCTACAACAAAGATCATCTACGAGGGGCAGGACATTACGCCGAACAAGACGCCGGATAACAAGCAGCAGCCGGAGGCGAAGCCGAAACAGTAGGGTAAGGACAGGGGACGAGTCGAACCGCGCTCGCCTGGCGTCAGGCCGATCCTATCCAGAACCGCGAGACGGGCAGTAGGCGCGTCGACGATAGTGCTAATTCAATCATCCGCATATGCCATTTGTGTTCTCCTGATTGACAGCCAGCAGGATGCAGGCCAGAATGAAACACATAAGTGTCGTTGAAGATATCCGTCAGGCGCTGCAGGACTTTATTACGCCCGAGTTAAAAGCGATCGCGGTCAGAATGGACAGTCTGGAAAGGCGTCAAGACACCTTCGAGAAGACTGTCGAAAGTCGTCTCTCCAATCAGGACAAACTTGCTGAAGCCCGTCACAACGAAATACTGGCCAACTTCGAAACAATGAGAATCAATCTTCAACTGCATGCGCGATTAGAACGTTTGGAATCTCAACAATCCCCAACTCCCCAATAGCCTTACTGGTGCATTGAGCACCGCCTCCTTGCCAAGCCAAAGTCTCGAATTCAAAGCGCTTGATCCCATCCCCTGGACAGTTCGCTGGCGAAGGGTATACGCAGGCTCTGAATCCTTGCATTCGCCGCCGAAGTTGGAATGATAGGCTTCTCGGCCGAGCTTTTCATACGGTCCTGCCGACCTCTCCACCGACGATTCCTCCAAGGAGCTCACCAGGAAGTCCGAAAAGCGTTGCACAGATCACAGACCCGACCATGCCTCCGACAGTAGAACCCACCCCTTCGGCTGTCTTCTTTACCATCTCTCGAAGCCCGATAAACACATTCAAATGACAGCGTCCGATCGTGAAACGCGCAGCGGTCTTGCCCGGCGCACGATAATAGTGTACACTGGTTTCGTATGAAGAACATCACCTTGAGTGCCGACGAGGACCTGATCGAGCAGGCGCGCTCTATCGCGCGCGGGCAGCGCAGGACTCTGAACGAGGCCTTCCGTGAATGGCTTGCGCAATTTGCCCAGAGTGCGGGAGACGCCCAGGGGTTCGAGGCGCTGATGGCACGCTTGCAGCACGTGGATGCGGGCCGTCATTTCAGCCGGGACGAATTGAATGAGCGATAGGTTCTTTCTGGATACAAATATCTTCGTCTACTCGTTCGATCATAGCGCCCCCAAAAAATCCCAAATATCCGCGCAACTCATCCGCCGGGCACTGACGACGCAGAAGGGCGTCATCAGCTATCAAGTCGTGCAAGAGTTCTTCAATGTGGCCCTGAAACGGTTCTCTCAGCCGATGCACGCGGCAGACGCCGAGCAGTATTTGAGTACGGTCTTCCGCCCCTTGCTTGGCGTGCATTCCTCACAAGCGCTGAATGTGGAGGCGGTGCACCTCCACGCGCAAAGCGGAATTTCGTGGTACGACTCGTTGATCGTCTCGGCTGCGATCCAGGCGCGGTGCGATCTGCTGTATACAGAGGATCTTCAGCACGGCCAGCGCTTCGGCAGTCTCCAGGTTAGAAATCCCTTCGTCTGAATCGTTCCGTTGTACCCTCATGCTTCGCTAATAGAAGAGATACTTGCGCCAGCGGTCGTCGCCGCGGCCCAGCATGCGCATGATCTGACGGCTGGTGTGCAATGAGAAAGGCCGGGGATCGCGCAGGAGAATCATGTCGTCTATCTCATGAAGCATGCGATTGCCTTTGCGGCGATTGCAGCTATGGCAACACGCCACCAGGTTCTCCCAGGTGGAATTGCCGCCTCGGGAACGGGGGATTACGTGGTCCAGGGTGAGTTCGCTGGAGGGTAGCGGCTCACCGCAGTACTGGCAGGAATTGCGGTCGCGGAGAAGAATGTTTTTGCGGGAAAGAGCGCGGGTCTGGTGGGGAATGCGGCGATACTCAAGCAAACGAATGACCGAGGGCATGGCGATGCGGCTGCGCTGGGCATGGAGGATCAGGCCGTGCTCCTCCTCGGTTCTGGCAATTCCCTTGAGCACGAGGACCAAAGCGCGGCGGGCGCCGCAGATGTTGATGGGCTCATAGGATGCGTTGAGCACGAGTACCGGCATCTGCAGGATGTGGTTGGCTTGGACGGCATGCTGCCCGCCGGCGGCGTTGTCGGCGGCCAGCGCGGCAACCCTTGCTGCGGACTTTTGTTTGCGTGCGTGGATCATGGCTTTTCCCAGCGACATCTCTTATCCCCTCGTCAAAAAGATGGTTGGTCTTGCGATGAAAAAGTGGCTGCCTCCCGCATTTCCCGGGTAACTTCAGAATTGTCCTTCTTTTCGTTGGTTCGGTAATCGCTGCGCGGCTCGTTCAGGCGATGCGCCCTGGCCAGCGTGGCCACCCAAACAGATGTGGCGCCTGCCCGCAGCAAGGCCTGGGCAGCGGCCCGGGCCGTTGCCCCGGTGGTAAGAATGTCGTCGATCACCAGAACGTGCTTGAGCATGACAGCACCCGGATCGGAGACTGTGAATGCGCCGCGCACATTAATGCGGCGTTGCCGCGGTGTCAGGCCGGCCTGGCTATCGGTAGCGCGAAGGCGCATCAGTGTGCTCGAGGCCAGGGTAAGGCGCCATTCAGGGTGGCTTTTGCCAAGGAAGCCTAGCGCATGCACAGCCAGAGACCTCGCCTGGTTGAAGCCCCGCTGGGCGTGCTTGGACCTGTGCAGCGGCACCGGGATAACCAACATTTCCGGCGGCGCCTCGCCCGCCAGTTGGGCAATGGCCTGGGCCAGCATCCTGCCCAGCCCGTGGGCTGCCGGATGGAGCTTGTCGTACTTGAGGGCGTGAATGGCGGCTTTCATGCGGCTTTCGTAGACTCCGAAGGCCACGGCCCTTGCAAAGCCGGGCGGCGCGAGGCGGCAAGAGCGGCACAGCACGACGCCTCTATCGGACGCAGGCGCGCTGAGTGCGTCGCCGCAGCGTCGGCACAAGTCACCGGTGAGGGCGGGAAATTCCGCCCAGCAGGCATGGCAGATTGGCGCAAAGGAAAGATGCGGCAGAGGCGAGCCGCAGAGAACACAGAGGGAAGGAAGGAGGGCGCAACCAACTGCATCCATGGGACTTCGAAATACGCGCGCCACGGCGCGCCAACGGGAAGTCTCTGATGGTGGAACGTCGAGCGTCAGCGAACCGGAGTCCCTGAGGAAGACGCACCTCACTTCTTGGTGGGCGTATTCGAAACGCCCCTCGAAATTAGTATAACCGGATTTGCGATCGGAATTCAGGTCAAAAGGAAACGGGAATTAGCCGCAGTCTATTGAATGAAGCCCTCGCGTAATGAAGTCCGCTAGCGGCCTTCCCTGGCGCCGAAATATACCAGTGCGCCGCCCGCCACAATAGCCACCACGCCTAAAATCGGCGGAATTGGAACTGTGTTGTGTTCTGTTTTTTCAATCTGAATGGGCCCCATGTCCACTGCTTTCTTGTGGCTGGTGTAAGTGAAACCTCCGTAGATAATTCCCGCGAATCCTGCAACGATCAGAAGAATTCCGACAAGCTTCATAGTCTGGCTCCTGTCCCTTGACCCCATTAAGTCCAATAAGTCCTGACGGTGGGCGAAGGATAACTCTTGACTCGTCAGGGATTAGAACACAAATTGCAGGCTATTGATGTAGCGGGCAAGCCGAAGAGGGAAGGCCAATCAGATTGAACATGTGACGGAAGACAGAAAGTATTTAATCCGGCATGAAGGTCCTTCCCTGCATCCTTCGGGAAATATGTAAACAACCATAATTCCATTCACGCCGGATCCGTCCGATTTATGTCCGTACTACGGTTTATTAATATGCTCGCGTTCCGCATCGTGCTTTGCGTCCCGCGCCGCGTCCTTCACGTTGCCTACGGCCTTCTCGACCTTTCCCTTCACCTGCTGGGCTGCGCCTTCCACCTGCGTTTTGGTATCGCCGGTCCATTCGCCAACCTGGCGCTTTGCACGGCCTGCGGCATCGTCAATCGTTCCCTTCACTGTGTCCTTATCCATTTGTTCCTCCTTCGTGGATCTAACTGTTGAAGAACCGCATCGGTGCACAGGGTTGCGCTCCGTTGGCGGTTCATTGTAATTGTCAAAGTACGGCCCTTCGGCCTGAAACGAGTTGCAGGATCAGCACGACAAGTGCCGCCACCAGCAGTAGATGGATAAATCCTCCCAATGTATAGGAACTTACAATCCCTACCAACCAGAGGACAAGGAGGACTACAAAAATTGTCCAAAGCATATTCTTACCTCCCAGGTGTTGCTCTCCACATCCACACCACCGGCTTGGACGCCTTGCCGGCTTGCGAGGTTGTTTAGTCGCGAAAATATACGCCGGAGCCTATCTCCAGCGTTCCTGCATGAATCGTGGTTCATACAGCCTCGAACCTGTCCGCCGCATCCAATCAATCGGCGATGAAGTCATGTACCTGCGTGGGCGGCGACTGCTCTGCTTCATCATTCCTGACATCCTGAAAAGGAAAAAGATTGTTGCTAAGGAGATAACATGCTTCTGCTGATTATTCTCGTTGTCCTGATCTTCGGCTTTGGATTTGGCGGCTACAGAGCGGGCCCCGGCTGGGGCTACTATGGGGGAGGCGGGCTTAGCCTCATTCTCACCATCGTCCTCATCCTGCTGCTCTTGAAAGTAATCTGACTATCTCGCCATTAACAACCATTCCGCAGGGACCGGAGTCCGCGCGCCTGCACGTAATATATTGAGCTGTCTATCCCGAATAAGCGCCCATCTGAATGAGCACGAGACCAGGCGCGACTCCGCTACTTGGCATAAATGCAACTCCGGTCACGATAGCTCTTCGGGCTTTGGCGAGTGGCGGACTGTCCACGCTTCCTTGATCTTTTCGTAGATTTGCTGCATCTCATCGAGTTCCACGTCGGACAATTTTTCGATGTCGATCAAGCGGTTGTGGGCTGTGTCCGTCGCCCGGATCACTTCATTCAACTTCAAATTAATTGCGCGGGAGTCGCGGTTCTGTGCGTTCTGAATAATAAAGACCATTAGGAATGTTGCTATATTTGTACCCGTATTAATGACATCGAGCCACAATGTTGAAAAGTGGAATACGGGTCCCGAAACCACCCAGGCGACCACAATCAGGCCCGCCCACATAAACGCCCAGGTCGATCCCAGCCAACTACAAGCATCGGCCGCGAATCGCCCGAAGCGGTCATGCAAAATGCGCGTCCAATCTTGGCTTGACTCGTTTTTCATCCTCAACCTCCGTGCCTTATGATGCCATCGGCGCACGATGCGCAGGATGACGGCGGCGATGCGATACACTTCAAGCCGTGAAGGACAAGCGCAAATCGTCTATTTGGTTCGGGTCAGGATTGTTGACCGCTATTGTTTTTATCCCACTGATGAGCTCCGGTTCCGCCACGGTTGCCATGGCTGCGCAGCAGGGCGGCGCGCCCCAGGTAGGCGCCGCCCAAACCGGACCGAGCGGAATGGCCAACGCCGGCCCTCACCAGGCTCAGTACGACAGCCAGCATCGCCCCGTTACTGCCGGCGGATTCGTGAAGTCCGGCCCCATCGTGTTCCAGGATGTGGCCGAGGCCGCAGGACTGACAAAGTGGCGCCATCATGCAGGGACGCCGGAAAAGAAATTCATTCTCGAAGCCAAAGGCCCCGGTGTGTGCCTGCTCGATTATGACAACGATGGCTGGCTCGATATCTATCTTGTGAACGGCTCGACTTATGACGCGCTTGCCGGTAAAGCTCCTGCGCCCCAGGCCGCCCTGTTTCATAACAATCACGACGGAACCTTTACTGACGTGACGAAAGCAGCCGGAGTTACCAACGACCAGTGGGGTTACGGGTGCGCAGTGGGCGACTATGACAACGACGGCTGGCCCGACCTCTACGTGACTAACTTTGGCAAGAATCGCCTTTACCGCAATAACCACGATGGGACCTTTACAGATACCGCAGAAACGGCCGGCGTAGCTATCGGCACCTGGTCGGCGGGCGCGACCTTCGGCGATTACGATGGCGACGGGCGTCTGGATCTTTTCGTGGACGGCTACGTTCAATTCGATTTGACCAATCCTCCCGCCTCTGGTTCAAAGGTCGTCGGCTTTGCCAACTGCCAGTTCCGCGGCGCGCAGGTGATGTGCGGTCCACGCGGCCTTAAAGGAGAACACGACCATCTGTTTCACAACAATGGCGACGGGACTTTTACGGACGTTAGCAAGAAACTGGGAGTGGACGATCCCAACGGATATTACGGTCTTGGAGCCCTGTTTGTGGACTTGAATGGCGACGGCAAACCGGATCTGCTTGTGGCGAACGATTCCACGCCAAATTACTTATATATGAACAAGGGCGATGGAACATTCGAGGATCAGAGTTACATGAGCGGATTCGCGCTCAACAAGGACGGCCGCGAAGTGGCAAACATGGGCCTGGCCGCCGGAGACTACGAAAACAACGGTCACCTCTCCGTGGTGAGCACCACGTTTGCCGATGACTACAAAGTCCTTTTTCAGAATGATGGAACCGGGTCATTTACCGACGCGAGTTATCAAGCCGGCATTGCTGCCGCAACCATTCCGTTCGTCGCTTTCGCCGATGGGTTTCTCGACTATGACAACGACGGATGGAAGGACCTGATGATTGTGAATGGCCACGTTTATCCGGAGGTGGACCAGCACCCGGAGTGGGGGAGCAGCTACGCGCAGCGCCACCAGTTATTTCGCAATCTGAAGAATGGCAAGTTCGAGTTGGTGCCTGCGGTGGAAGGAACCGGGCTTGCGGTTGTGAGCGTTGGGCGCGGCGCTGCGTTTGGCGACATCTTCAATGACGGCAAAATCGGCTTGGTCATCAACAACATGGACGGCGTTCCGGTGCTGCTGCGCAATGTGAATCCAGACCACCACAACTGGGTTGAACTGAAGCTGGTTGGAGGACCAAGAAGCCCTCGCGACGCGGTGGGAGCAACCGTCTATCTCAACGCCGCAGGCATGCGCCAGCGTGGAGATGTTCTGAGCGGCGGAAGCTATCTCTCATCGAACGATTTGCGGGTTCACTTCGGACTGAATGACGCAACCGATGCCGGGACCGCCGAAATCCATTGGCCCTCCGGCGCGAAAGAAAAGATCAAGCTGCCCGCTATGAACCGAATCTACACCGTGACCGAAGGCCAGGGGATTACAGGCGCATCGTGCCCGGCAGCGGCCTGCGCGGCCGAGCCTGCGCAACCTGCGAAAGCAAACAAACCGTAGGCCGCGGGAAGCTCATTTTGCTTGGGATTGCCAACATCAGGCGAAACTCTTGCCGAAACTGGTTCGTCCTAACAAACGTACGTCGGCACGTTTGACTATAATTTTGGTCCTTGGCACAGTTATGCCCTTTCGAGGGCATTCACACAAAAGAAACGACGGGAATCGACATCATGTCATTTGAAGGCACTCCTGAGTCCCATTTGCCGGCAGCTCACGCACCCGAACAGGCGCCCGCGCGCAAGGGGTCCTGGGTGCGCATTCTCGTTTACCTGGTGCTTATTTGCGCTTTGGGTTTTGTGGTGTGGCGGATTCACCAAAACCAATTGGCCACCGCGGCCAACACCGCGGCCCAGGCGGCGGCGCTGCAGGGCCGGCCCATTCCTGTGCAGATCACTCCCGTCGAGCAGAAGCCCATGCCCATCTTCCTCACCGCACTGGGCACGGTAACACCCTACATGAGCGTCACTGTCAAGGCGCGGGTCAGCGGCCAACTGCTGCCAGTCAAGTTTACCGAGGGCCAGTTGGTGAAGCAGGGTGAAACCATCATGGTGATCGATCCCATGCCCTACAAGGCCGCGTTGGACCAGGCCAAGGGGGCGTTGGCCCGCGACGAAGCGCTCTTGAAAAACGCCCAGGCGCAGTACAACCGCTATAAGGCGCTCTACGATGCCGGCGTGGTGTCAAAAGAGATTATGGAAACCGACGCGTCCACGCTGGGCCAGTACCAGGGCGCAATCGAATCCGACAAGGCGGCTATCGAAACCGCCCAGTTGCAGCTCAACTGGTGCACCATCCAGTCGCCCATTACGGGCCGCATCGGCCTGCGCCTTGTAGACCCCGGCAACATTATCACCGCCAACACCACAAACCTGGTCATCATCAACCAGTTCCAGCCCATGGCGGTTTACTTCACTCTGCCTGAGAATCAGCTTCCCCAGGTGCTTCACAAGCTTGCCGCGGAACGCCGCCTGCCTGTCGATGCTTACGACCGCGGCGATGTGCAAAAGATCGCCGACGGCACGCTGCTCACGGCCGACAACCAGATCGACACCACCACCGGAACCGCAAAGATGAAGGCGGTCTTCGATAACAAGGATCAGTCGCTATTCCCCAACCAATTTGTCAACATCCACTTGGTGCTTGAAGACCGGCCCAACGCGCTGGTGGTTCCGTCGGCGGCGATACAGACCGGCCTGCAGGGAACCTTTGTTTGGGCTGTCGATACGGATGCCAAAGGAGCGGCGACCGCACGGCTTCAACCAGTAAAAATAGCGCTTGCCGAAGGCCAGGTCACCATTGTGGACAGCGGACTGCAAAAGGGCCAGAGCGTAGTGGTGGACGGAGCGGACCGGCTGCGTCCCGGCCAGATAGTGACTCCAAGCGCGGCTCGGCAAAGGAATTCGCAGGCCTCGAGCGGCCAAGGCAGTGGCCCCGGAGCCGGCCAGGATACTGGTCAGCCGGCCAGCCCATTCGCAAGTCAGTCAAAATCTTTTCAGCCCCAGACTCAATCTGGCAAGGGCAAACACGATTCGAGGGCAAAGCAGTGAGTGTGAGTCCTTCCCGGCCATTCATACTGCGCCCGGTAGCAACCTCGCTGCTGATGGCGGCCATCCTGCTCGCGGGCTTCGTGGGCTACCAGCAGTTGCCGGTCTCTGCCCTGCCTGAGGTGGATTACCCCATCATCCAGGTGCTCACTTTCTACCCCGGCGCCGGGCCTGAGGTCATGGCTTCGTCGGTAACCGCGCCCCTGGAACGCCAGTTCGGCCAGATGCCGGGGTTGAAGCAGATGACCTCGGTGAGCAGCGGCGGCGGCTCGGTCATCACTCTTGAATTCAACCTCGAAGAAAACATTGATGTGGCGGAACAGGAAGTGCAGGCAGCCATCAACGGCGCCAACAGCTTTCTTCCGCAGGACCTGCCCAATCCGCCCATTTACAGCAAGGTGAACCCAGCCGACGCGCCGGTGATGACGCTGGCGCTTACCTCGGACACGCTTCCGCTGGACAAGATCGAAGACGCGGCCGATACCAATCTGGCGCAGAAAATCTCCCAGGTTACCGGTGTGGGTTTGGTCTCGATCGCCGGTGGACAAAAGCCTTCTGTACGAATTCAGGCAAACCCCTCGCAGCTTGCCGCCTACAACCTGAGCATGGAAGACCTGCGAACTTCAGTGGCCGCTGCCAACGTGGACCAGGCCAAGGGCACGCTGAATGGATCGCGCCAGTCCTACACCATCGGCGCCAACGACCAGCTGATCTCCAGCAAGGACTACAACTCGGTGATTGTGGCCTACCGCAACGGGGCGGCCGTGCGCGCCTCCGACGTGGCCACCATTGTGGACGCCGCGGAAAATGCCCAGCAGGCCGCGTGGATGGACCGGCAACCGGCGGTGATCGTCAACATCCAGCGCCAGCCCGGCGCAAACATCATCGCCGTTGTCGATCGCATCCAGAAGCTGCTGCCGCAGTTGCGCCAAAGTCTGCCCGCCTCCGTGCAGGTCAAAGTGCTCACCGACCGCACCGTCACCATTCGCGCTTCTGTCCGGGACGTCGAGTTCGAACTGATGCTCACCGTCGCCCTGGTGGTGATGGTCATCTTCCTCTTCCTGCGAAACCTGGCGGCCACCGTCATTCCTTCCGTCGCGGTCCCGCTGTCGATCGTCGGCACTTTCGGCGTGATGTACCTGCTGGG
>PLZC01000419.1 GCA_003151985.1 Acidobacteriaceae bacterium | reverse complement strand
ATAGGCCACCCCGGCATCGATTCCAATTTCTTCGAAGCCCTGCCCCGAATTTCGGAACAACAGGTTGCGTGCGTTGTCATTGGCTACGAAAAGTCCGGGCCTGCCATCTCCGGCAAAGTCCGCCATCGAAATCCCCATTCCTTTTCCAAGCGCTTCGGCCAGAGGTTTCTTTCCCGTAACGTCGGTAAAGGTTCCATCGCCGNNCGCCATCGTAGTCAATCCACGCCGCAGCGATCGACCAGATTCTCCGCTCCTTCGGAACCTTCAGCCCAGCCGCTTCAGTTACATCGGAAAAGGTTCCATCGCCGTTGTTATGAAAGAGCTGGTTACCATAGACGCCCAGCACGAACATATCTTCATGTCCGTCATTGTTATAGTCTCCTACAGCAACGCCGATTCCGTAGCCAAGGCCTGCCACTCCTGCCTTTTCGGTTACATCGGTAAAGGTTCCGTCGCGGTTGTNNCGGGCCAGCCATCGCCGTCATAGTCAATGACCCCGAGCCCCCCTACCAGGGTCTCCGGTTGATACATGTGTCCGGTCGCTCCAGAACGAAGTTGGAAGTTCAGTCCGTTTGCCGGTGCACCGTTTTCCATCCGGATGGGCGTCGGGGTGCCAACAGACCATCCCCTCGAGTTCAGGATGTGTGTCCAGGTAAGAGCCGCGCCTCCAACCAATAGATCGCGCCGATTAATGGGCATCTGGACTCCCAGTCTCGTCGCTTTCCAGTGATGACTTGGCTAACTTGGATGCTTCAGCAGAAGCGAGCCTCGCTTCGTCTTCGCGGCCAAGCTTTCGTAGCGCACTCGCAAGCATCGCATGGAGAGCGCCCTTCTTATCCGGATAGCCAGCAGCCAACTCCGGAGCAAGGTATCGCAGTGTTCCTTCAGGATGGCCCGTCTGTCCGTATGCCACGCCCAGTTGTACTTTCGCCCAGTCGTCTGCGGGGTCAATTGTTGAGAGTTGCTTCAGGCGCCCAATAGCCTCGGCATAATCGCGGTCGCTCATCGCCATCTGAGCCAGCGTACGGAGCGCGAGAGATTCGTGAGCCTCCAGTGCGACTGCCTCTAAGGCCGTCTCCTTCGCATGTACCCCATCTCCAACACGGTCGTAGGCATCAGCCAACCTTGCAAGCAGGTGCGGATCCTTAGGGCGGGACTTCAGAGCTGCAGCATACTCCCACTGCGCCGCCGCACCATCGTTTTTCAGGCGCAGTAACATATCCCCCTTCAGTTCATGCACGGCGACTTCATCGCCCGCTTTCCTGAGGTGAGCCAGCACATCTTCACCCGCACCCGCATAGCAGACCTCCAGCCAAAATACGGCCATACTTCCGTCAGCCTTCACTCCACGCTCAAGCAGCGGGATACCATGTGGGCAATCGTCCGTCTTGGCAAACGCTACACCTCGCCAAAGCGAATCGAAACTATCAGCGGTCGCACTAGCCGGAAGGGCGACTAACTGCTCCCATCTTCCCGCTTCATAGAGATCTCTTCGACTTAGGTCTTTGCTGTTACTCGGCTTCGCTGAAGTTAGCGAACAGGAAGAAGTTGCGTTGCGAAGACAATCCCAAACGGTCCCAGAGACTTCCGGCCCCGGGACGAGAAATCTTGGCCACGATTCAAGGGTTCTCTTTAACTCTGCGGGTGACCGCGCTCCCAGCGCCGACAATCGCGATTCAGCATTGGGCCAGCGCTGTTCCAAGACGGCGAGCAGCGCTTCGAGCCGTTGCGTTTCGGCTTCTTCCGGTTCACGCCGCTGCGCTTCCTTCAGGCTCTCAGCGGCTTCCTCATGCTTGCCAAGTACAAGCTGCGACGAGCCAAGCTCTCCCCAAATCCCTCGCTGCTCCGGATCCTGGGCGGCGGACTGCTCCAACAACGACTCCCTGACTTCATCTCCGTCTTTGCGATTCGCTGCCGTGACCCGAAGCATGGTAGCCTCCCCACGCTTTGACGTGCGCATTTGCTGCCCGAGAACGCGAGAACGATCCAAGCAATAGTCGGCCCACTTTACAAGGACCTGTTCTGCCCCTGGCGACCGAGCAACTGCTAACTGCAAAGCCTCCGATGCGGTGGAGTAATCCAGAAGGTCCACAGCCGCATCAGCCAAAAAGGCCAATGCCGTTCCGTCTTCAGGACGAGCTTTTGATGCCGCTTCCAAAGGCGCCAATGCATCGTGAATGTTTCCGTTGTGGAACAGGTCCTCGCCCAATAAGAGGTTGACTTCGTAGTTTTGAGGATTGCTTTGTGCGAGTTGCTTCAAAATAGGAATGGAGTGAGAATAGTTACGTTGTTGGTGATAGGAATTTGCGGTTTTCAACAGCGTTGCGAAGTTCTCAGAAGGTAAGGCAATTGCTGACCTGGTGAATACCAGGAAGAGGATCGATGAGACTATCGCACCTGCGTCACGAAAACCGGACTTAGGTTTCGAACAGAATACAGAGAGTGGTCGGCGAACTTGCCTATAGCATCGCGAAAATCTAATCCAGAAAAGCATTGGAAGATACGGCTTCCACATTGAACGCAATTTTAAGCTAGCGTGCGGTCGCGCGTCCAGTTCAAAAGGCATGGCAACTCCATAAGCGGGCAGCGCGGGAGCGCCTTGCCAAACGCGGCTACAGCCGAATAAACTTAGGATGCCTTGCCTGCATCGTTTTGGAAATTACAATGCTGCGCACCCTTTTCATTTCGATGCTGCTGTTGAGCCCGCCTCTCTCAGTTCCGACTTTTGACGTGAGCAGGCCTAAGGGCGTCGACTTTATACTCGAGAACTCTCCCACATCTAAAAAATACCTGATAGAAACGATGCCAGGCGGCGTTGCACTGCTCGACTACAATAACGACGGTCTCCTCGACATATTTCTCGTGAACGGCGGGAAATTATCGAGCGCAGTGACTGTGCCTGAATCATTCGATCGGAGCAACTCAAAGTACTGGAATCGGCTATACCGGCAAAACAAGGATGGAACATTTACCGACGTTACCGAGGCCGCCGGACTGGCCAGCGCAGGTAATGTTAACTACGGCATGGGAGTGGCTGTTGGAGACTATGACAACGATGGCTATCCAGATATCTACGTAACAAGTTATGGAAAGAACATCCTCTACCATAACAATGGCAATGGGACGTTTACCGATGTAACAAAGAAGGCGGGCGTTGAAGGCGGCGGTTGGTCCGCATCGGCTGGATTTTTCGACTACGACAATGATGGCTATCTAGACCTCTTTGTAACTCGCTATATGGAGTGGGATGAAGCGCACAATAAAGATTGCGGCGGTTCCTATCATACTTATTGTCCGCCCGTGGAATATCCGGCGACGACCAATATCCTCTATCACAACAACCGCGACGGGACATTTACAGATGTGAGCAAGGCTTCAGGAATTGCGGCTAAAAAGGCCCGGTCGCTTGGCGTCGCATTCAATGACTATGACAACGACGGCTTTGCGGACATCTATGTGTCCAACGACGCAATGCAGGAGTTCCTCTTTCACAACAACAGGAATGGAACTTTCACCGAGGTTGGTTTGGACGCGGGGGTTGGCTTCACGGATAATGGGAGCCCGGTATCTGGGATGGGAGTCGACTTTCGCGACTACGATAACGATGGACGGCCGGACGTGGTGGTGACGGACCTTGCCAAGCAGGTGTACGCGCTCTTCCATAACGACGGCAATGGCAACTTCAGTTATCGAAGCATGGAGACCGGGCTAGGTGTACTTACCGCGGGCAGTTCGGGCTGGGGAATGCGGTTGGAGGACTTCGATAACGATGGCTGGAAGGACTTATTCGTGGTCCAAAGCCATGTTATGGACAACGTGGAGACCATCAACCCGTCGCTACATTACATGCAGGTTCCCCTGCTCGCTTTTAACCATGAAGGGCGCTTCGAGGCGGGGAATCCCGGAACGACGACGCCCGTGGCCGCCAGAGGGGCCGCATTCGGCGATATCAACAACGATGGATGGATCGATGTGGTTGAGACCGTGCTAGGCGGCCATGCCGTGCTCTTTCGCAATCGCGGCGGAAGCGCCCATTGGCTCACGCTTGCGTTACGAGGAACGCGGAGCAATCGTGACGGGTTCGGAGCCCAAGTGCACTTAAATGGACAAACGCAATATGCTACCGCCGCGGGAAGTTACCAAAGCTCGAGCGACAAGAGGGTTCATTTTGGCCTGGGCCCTGCAAAAACCGCAGATATAGAGATATCCTGGCCTTCAGGCATTCATCAAACACTTAAGGGTGTACACGCGGACCAGATTCTGGAAGTACGTGAACCCGAAAAGCCATGATTGAATTTGGCGCGGGCTGCGTCGTTAGGCTTCGTCGAATCCCTTCGCTCACGAGAGTTTATCCAGGCGAAAGCCCACGCTCTACCGCCATAATTGCAGCTCGCATGAAGCCCAGAGTATGTGCCATTCCTGCGTGCCACGGCGCCGCACATGTCATCTGAGGGCTGTGATCGGGGATCAACACTCCATCAAATCCATTCTTGTGGAGGATGGTAAGGACACGCAACATATCGATGTCACCATCATCGATAAACGTCTCGTGGTAGGTGGGCACTTTGCCGCTTACGTTTCGAAAGTGAATGTATGCAATGCGCTTCTGGCTGCTGTACTGCTCGATTGCTTCGTAGAGATTGCCCTCGGTCATCTCCGCCAGGGTACCCAGGCAGAATTCCAACTGATTTCTTGGGCATTCAGAGATATCGATCAAGCGCTGATACATGCTTGGCCTTCGGCGCTTTCGAGAATTGAC
>PLZC01000125.1 GCA_003151985.1 Acidobacteriaceae bacterium | reverse complement strand
GCGGTGAAGGTGATGTTGTTCCATGCGTCGGCCGAGAATAGCGACCCTACCTGCACTACGGCAAGAATCACCAGCAGGTTCACCAGAACAATCGGGCCGCCAACTCCCACCTCGACCGGGTGAAGTGAGCTCCACCCCGCGTTCTTCCAGAATTGACTGAGCCCAGGGCCGAAGTTCGCGTTCCACGCCGTCGCGTTGTGGCCCACTGTGAAGACCAGCACGATGAGCGCAGCCAGAGATAGTGCCTTGGCCGAGGTAAATATGTTTTGTACCAGCGCGCCCAGGCCAACGCCGAAGATATTCACAATGGCAAGGAAGAAGACGACAACGATTCCTGTCAGATTGGCGGTATTCACGCCGATCTCCATGTTACCCAGGACCATCGATCCCACCTTGAGTGCGGGAACATGGGCAATGTGCCACAACCAATTGGTCGTCGAAATGGATGGAAAGAAAACGCCCAGAAACTTGCCGAACGCCATGCTCACAGCGGCGATCGTCCCCGTCTGGATGACAAGGAAGAGCGTCCAGCCGTAGAGAAAGCCCCAGAGCGGCCCCAGAGACTCGCGCAGGTACACATATTGGCCGCCGGCTTTGGGCATCATCGCTGCCAGTTCGCCGTAGCTCAGCGCCGCGGTCATGGTCATAATTCCGGTCACCAACCATGCCCCCATGAATAGCGCCGGAGAGTTTGTGGCCCGGGCAATGTCCGCATCAACAAGAAAGATGCCGGACCCGATCATGGAGCCCATCACAATCGCCGTTGAACTAAACAGGCCAAGACTCTGCACCAGCCGGGGAGCGTCGGCGACATCGCAGGACGAGGTGGAGGTATTAGGAGAGATGGAATTCTGGGTCGTCACTTGAAAGATTTCTACTCGATTTCTGCGCGGATGTCTTTGATAATCTTCATGTGTCCTATTCTTGGACACTCTTTCCAACTGACGGTTAGAGCGACCCTATCCCAACAGGTCCATCCATTTGCGAAATTCTGCTACAGGGTCCGCCTGCCGAAAGATCCCCCCGGCGACAGCCAGGACCGTCGCTCCCGCATCGAGCACAGCTGATGCAGTGGCCAAGGTAATCCCGCCAACCGCCACCAAAACCGGCTCTACGCCAGTTACATCGCGCAGCCGCTTTACGCCTTCTATGCCAATCGGAGGCGTCGAGGTCTGCTTGGTCCGCGTCGCAAACACCGGTCCGATCGAAAAATAATCCGTGGGAGCCTGCAAGATTTCCGGGACTAGCGCCTGACTGCCGCCGAAAGTCCCCACAATACGATTCGGACCAACCAGCCGCCGGGCTTCTGAAGGCGACAGATCCCCGTTGTCGACATGTACACCGTCAAAGCCAATTTGTTCAATTAGATCGACGCGATCATCGAGAATTAACTTCACCCGTCCGACGGGCATCGCGGCACGAAGGACTTCAGCGTCATTCAGCAACTCCTGCTCTGCCCCGGTCTTATTCCGGTATTCGAGCAACGTGACCCCGGATTCTGTCAGCGACTCTCCCAACCTCCGGAGGAATGAAACGCGGCGGGTGGTCGGAATGAATGACGAATCCAGAATTGGATAAACCCTTGGAAATAAAAAAGGCATGAGATGAGAGTATCCGATCCGCGCAGCAAGCTGGAACAGGGACTCGCCTGAGTTGGGGTGTCTCAGGCGAGCACTGCGCCGGCCGGCATCGGTCTTCCCTTGCTACATCTCGTCCGCTGACGGCCCGTAGGTCCCGGGGAGCGGCTTGTCCAACACACGCACGTAGACGCCTAACTGTGCGCGATGGTGGACAAGATGATTCACTACCCAATTACGCCAGACAGAATATTTGGGCTCATCGATCCAGGCCTGGCCGCCCGCCACAAACTTCCAGTTGTCATCCCATTTTGAAGGGGCGAACTTGGCCAGTTCCGCTTTCACTTTGGCGGTATCCTTGTCGAATCGCTCCAGCAGGGCTTCTTTCGAAGCCGGGATGTAACCTTCGAATTTGTGGTCTGCAGGAAACTCCAGCTTGTCGACCGTCAGGGTGTGGAGGGCCCAGTCTCCGGCGGTCTCAGAAATGTGCCCTGCCAACCTGCCCAGGGCCATCGATTTGGGGTGCGGTTTAAAGGTGAAATCGGCGTCGGCCGGGATGGCGTCAAGAATCTTGCGGGTTTTCACCGTCTCGCGGTCGTATTCGGCAATCAACTCTTTTTGAAAATCCATCTTGCAACCTCCTCTGTTGCGAGATAAGCATAACGCAAGTCCCGACAGAAAGCGAAGAAAAAGCGATAATATTTTGCCTGGCTTCCAAGCGACGTTGCCGACATTTCCGCTTCACTGCGGCAAGGCAAAGGCGATGTACGACCCTCCCACTGGAGATTTGGGATCGCGCCCGCCGCTTGAAGCCGTCACCACGTACTGTCGCCCATCGACCATGTAGGTCGACGGCGTGGCCATACCTGCAAATGGTAGCTCGGTTTCCCACAGCAGCTTTCCATTTCCGCTGTCGAAGGCGCGGAAGCGCCGGTCGAAGATGGTAGCCCCGATGAAAATGACCCCCGAAGCCGTGACCACCGGACCACCGTAATTCTCAGAGCCCGTGTTCTTCATCCCCTGGCGGACAAGGTCGGGATACTCGCCCAGCGGGACCTTCCATAGAAGATTGCCTGTATTCAGGTCAATGGCATTGAGTGTGCCCCATGGAGGCGCAACGGCCGGATATCCGTCGGGGTCAAGAAACTTACGGTAGCCGGTGAATGTATAGGGTGAAGTATCGCCCTCTTCCGCAGGCGCCTGCGGTTTGGCGTGTGCGCCCACCCCGAGATAACGCAACAATGCCTCTAGTTCAGGACCCTCCACCTCTGGCATGGGCGGCATGTTGCCTCTACCCTTTTGGATCACCTCAGTGGCCTGGGCTGCGGAGAGCCGGCTGCCAACTCCCATGAGCATGGGGAATGGCGCCACACCCTCCTGGTGTTCGCCGTGGCAAACGGCACATCGGCTTGCGTAGGCAGCAGCTCCGGCCGGTTCCGCTTCCGGTTTCACACCTGCTGACATGGCCGGAACAGAAGCCAGTTCCTTCCCTGCCCCAGGCGCCTTTCCTTCGCCGGCCCCCTTTCCACCCGTATGCAGATAATCCAGCAGCGAGGCAAGCTTTTTCTCGTCGATATTGGGGAAGGAAGGCATGCGTCCGGTGCCCTGCTTGACGGCGTCGGTGATCTTCTGCGAGTTGATGCGCTTATCAATGCCCACGAGGGATGGAAAAGCAGGCGGCGCTCCGGCGCGGTCCACTCCGTGGCAAACGGCGCACTGCTCCTGATAAACCTGCGCGCCGGGGCTGCCGCCGCGAATCGACTCAACCAGGCCTCCGAGCCATGCCATCTCATTCGCATTTACATAAAGGATGCCGGCCTTGTTGTCGACGGCCGGTCCACCCCACTCCGCACCGCCGTCAAAACCAGGAAAGACCACGGTCTGCTTGCCCACCGCAAAGGGAAGAAACTGGCCCTCGCTGCGGACCTCGTGGAAGGCTTTTAAAGCCGCCGCATGAGCCTCGGGCGTGCGATTCGTCAGCAGGTCTTCCGTTAGCCGCTGCCGGGCAAATGGCAAAGGCCAATCGGGAGCCGGTTGGGTCGACGACGTCTTCTCGCCGGGAATCGTGCTGGGCGGGTAAGGATGTTCGTGGATGGGATACAACGGCTTGCCGGTGACCCGGTTGAAGAGATAGAGATAACCCTGCTTGGTGGTCTGGGCCAGGCAATCGATGGTCTTGCCATTGCGCCTCAGGGTGAAAAGCGCGGGAGGCGACGGAAAATCGCGGTCCCAGATGTCGTGATGCACTCCCTGAAAATGCCACAGCCGTTTACCGGTATTCGCATCCAGCGCCAGCAGCGTATTGGCGTAGAGATCGTCTCCCAGCCGGTCGCCGCCATAGAAGTCGAAGACCGCGGAACCCGTGGGAACAAAGACGATGCCATGCTTTTCGTCCAGTGTCATCCCCGCCCAGTTGTTGGCCGCCCCGGAAGTCTTCCACGCATTCCTTGGCCATGTGTTGTAGCCGGGTTCGCCAGGATGGGGAATGGTATGGAAGCTCCAGCGCAGCTTCCCGGTGCGCACATCAAAAGCACGAACATCGCCTGGGGGAGCGGGGTGAGTCTCCGGATTGCGCCCGCCGACAATGATCAGGTCCTTGTAGATGACGCCCGGCGTGGTCAACGCGACAGACTGCTTTTCAAAATCTCCGCGGAGTTGCTTGCGCAGGTCGACACGGCCCGACTCGCCAAAAGAAGCGACAGGCTGGCCCGTCTCCTCATCCAGGCAGTAGAGAAAGTTCATCACCCCGGCGAAGATGCGGCCATGCTGCCCATCGGTCCAATAGGCCATTCCGCGCGCAGGCTGGGTGCCGCTGACTCCTGAATCGAATTTCCATTTCAACTTGCCCGTGGCCGCGTCCAGGGCCACCACCTTCTGCGTCGCCGTGTAGGCATAGAGCGTCCGCCCCACAATCAGGGGATTGGATTGCAGGCCGCCCTTTTCCCCGGTATCGAAGGTCCATGCAACAGCAAGCTTGCTCACGTTGTTGCGATCGATCTGTGTAAGTGGGGAATAGTGATCGCCGTCCCAGCCGCCGTTATAAACAGGCCAATCAGTTCTCGTCTGCCCGACGGAAAGGCCACATGCAAAAACTCCTAGAAGAATCCCAACGGCTATGGTCCGATCCATTACTCTCACGTAGATACCTCGTCAAAGCGAAGTCTATTCGATTGAAGTCATAAGCGGCAGGGGGAAATTGCTTGGGCGATGAACAGCGGTCCGGACATTTAGAGAGGCTTTGCTGTCTGGGTGCTGATATCCAGTACGTAAGCCACTCCACCGTTCACAAAAGTAGCTCTTCCGTCCGGCAAGACCTTAAGCTCCTTAGTCATCCCTTTGAGGTGAGTGAGTTGTTTAATGTCGCTGCCTGTTACATCACTCATCGAGTAAACGTTGTAATCGTAGTCTCCCCCCGCCGTATCCGTTGCCGCAAGGAACAAGATGTCCATTCCCTTATGTAAGAAACACGCTTCGCCGTACGATGGGCCCACTGACGATTCACCCGGAACGTGCGGCTGGAATATCTTGTCCCGGCCTGAATCCCCTAAATTGAACTCTTCGAGCAATGTTCCAATCGGGTAGCCGGTGGTGCTTATCAAGAATTTAGTTCCGCCCGGGCTGACATCATCAGCAACAACATCGAGGGATCGCAGATCATAAAAAACACCGTGCGTAATCTGCGTAGGTGCAATGCCGGCACTTGGTGCATTCGATTGAACAGGAATCGAAAACACATCCCAGTCATGCCGCGCTGGGCGGACAACTGGAGAATGATTTCCTGTAAATCTTGATACGGCGTAAAACACCTTCGAGTCATCGGGAGAAAAGGCCGGGTGCACCGCATCCTCATCCTTGCCGGTTATCGCGTGAGGGTTGCGTCCGTCCGCACCCACCATCCACACCGTAGACTTAGAATCCGGTGAGCTCGCAAAGGAATAGACAACGAGCTTGCCGTCATGTGAGAAGGTCGCTTCAGATTCGATCCCGTTCGAGGCTGCCGTAAGACGAACGCTCGTTCCATTGGATCGATCCTTGCGAAAAAGGAACGAGGAGTCTCCACTATTTTGCGAAACAAGAACTGTATCGCCCCGCGGAGAGATGGCTTGCTGGCCTTCGGGGGGCGGAAAATTCTGCTGCTTCGCGCTCCGGGATGACGCAAAAAAGAATACGGCGATCGTAGCTGCGGCAATCACGATCAAACTTGCGATGCTGACGACAACAATAGAAAGAATCTTTCCAACTCGCATCACTTACCTACCAAGTGAAATTTCAGAATACAAACAAGACTCGAGTCTATTCTCAGCAGCGTTCACCCAGCCCTCTTGGCCAGGAACTCTTCCATAAACTTGGTGTCGAATTCACCAGCGCGGAAGCCGGGATCGGCGAAGATCGCCTGGTGCAGCGAAATTGAGGTCTCAATTCCCTGCACTACGAACTGGCTGAGCGCGCGTTCCATCTTCGCAATCGCTTCCGCTCGATCATGCCCGTGAACTATCAACTTGGCGATCAGCGAGTCATAGTAGGGCGGAACCACCCCATCTGCATGTTGCGCCGTATCCACCCGCACGCCGTTACCGCCCGGCACGTTGAAGGTGGTAATCTGTCCCGCCGAAGGCGTGAATTTCACCGGATGCTCTGCGTTGATGCGGCACTCGATTGCGT
>PLZC01000318.1 GCA_003151985.1 Acidobacteriaceae bacterium | reverse complement strand
TGCGGCACTCGATTGCGTGCCCGCGAATCTCCAGTTTCTGCGGAATGATGGTATCCAGCCGCTCCCCGCCGGCGATCCGTAACTGGGCCTTTACCAGGTCCACGCCAGTTATGGCTTCCGTGATGGGGTGCTCCACCTGGATGCGGGTGNNGTGTTCATCTCGATGAAGTAGAGCTTGCCGTCCTTATCCATCAGGAACTCGACCGTACCGGCGTTCTGGTAACCAATCTCTGCCAGGCAGCGGCACACCGTTCGCCCCAGTTCCTCGCGGAGTTTGGGCGTCACCTGCAACGAAGGCGCCTCTTCAATTAGCTTCTGATGGCGGCGCTGGATACTGCACTCGCGCTCAAAGAGCGTGGTCACGTTGCCGTGCTCGTCGGCCAATACCTGGAACTCGATATGCCGCGGGTTCTCGACAAACTTTTCCAAGTAGAGCTCACCGTTGCCGAATGCATTGGCCGCCTCGCCCCACGCAGCACTGAACATATTGGGCAACTCTTCGCGGTTGCGCACGATTCTCATGCCGCGCCCGCCTCCCCCGGCCTTGGCCTTGAGCATGACGGGGTAGCCCACATTTTCGGCCCATTCCTGTGCCTCTTCGGCGGTGGCAATAATCCCGTCGGAGCCGGGCAAAATGGGCACTTTGGCCTTCTTCATCGCCTGGCGCGCCTTCTCTTTCTCGCCCATCAGCCGGGTCACCTCAGGCGGCGGGCCGATGAATTTGATATTCGAAGCGCGGCATACTTCGGCGAAGTTCGCGTTTTCGCTCAACAGGCCGTAGCCGGGATGGATCGCGTCCACATTGGCGATTTCGGCGGCGGAGATGACCGCCGGTACGTTCAGGTAGCTCTCTGCCAGGCGCGGGGGTCCAATACAGATGGCCTCGTCGGCAAAACGGACATGCAGGGAGTTGCGGTCGGCCTCGCTGTAAATGGCGACCGTGCGAATGCCGAGTTCCCGGCAGGCGTTGATAACGCGCAGCGCAATTTCGCCGCGATTGGCAATCAGTACCTTACGAAGCATTCAGAGCCTTTATACGTTCGTTGCTTGCGGAGTTACCGCTGGTTAGCGAAGCAATTTGAGTTACTTTTAGCGTGCTAACCCCGCTATCTTCCCTAGGGCAGGCGGATTGAAAGGAGGGGCTGCCCGTATTCGATGGGCTGGCCGTTGGATAGATAGCATTTCACGATTTCGCCGGCAGCGTCCGATTCGATCTCATTCATCAGCTTCATGGCTTCCACGATGCAGACAATCTGGCCCTTGTCCACATGATCGCCGGGAGCAACGAAAGGCGCGGCGCCAGGAGAAGGTGAGCCGTAATATGTGCCGACAATGGGCGATTTGACGATGTGCAGATCCGCTTCCGGGTCCGCGGTCTGCGCCGGTTCAGGCGATCCGGCTGCAGTTACCGCGACGTGCGCCACTGGCTGGGCCGTCGTTGGTGGCGCCGTGGAGATCAGTCGCGCAAGGTCAGACAATCCGGGCGCGGCAGCCTGCGGCTGGTTGAACTTGAGCCTGATCTTGAGGTCTCCCCTATCGAGGTCAAATTCGGCAACCTGATATTCCTTCAGGAATTCAATCAGTTGTTTCAAATCCGCAATGTCTTGTGGTTTCATTCGTTCCTTAACTCTGCCACAACGTGGCGGGATGGATTGAATCAAAGTTCAATGAGTGCCTTGGGCGCGGGAGTCAGCACCTGCCCACCGGTTCGAGTTACAGCCACCATGTCCTCAATTCGAATACCGAATTGGTCCGCCAGGTACACTCCAGGTTCAATCGTGACCACCATGCCGGCAAGCAACTTGGTTGTCTGCCCGGCGCCTATACGTGGTGACTCGTGAATTTCCAGGCCGACCCCATGGCCGGTGGAATGCGTGAATGCTTCCGCCAAATTTGCCTTGCGCAACACACCGCGGGCTGCCTCGTCCACCTCTCCACAGCTTACGCCTGGGCCCACTGCCTCTACTGCGGCTTCCTGCGCTTCCAGCACCGTTTGGTATGTATTCCGTTCGCTTGTTTTTGGCTTACCAAGGAATACTGTGCGGGTCATATCCGAGCAATAACCTTTGAGAATAACACCGAAGTCGAGGGTCAGGAATCCTCGCCTGGGCAGGCGGGCCAGGGAGGCGCGGCCGTGCGGCAGCGCCGACCGCACCCCCGAAGCGACGATTGTCTCAAACGCCATGGCCTCGGCGCCCATCAGCCGGGCCTGGTGTTCGAGTTCCGCTGCCACCTCGATCTCCGCGAGGCCTGGCCGGATAAAACTCAAAATGTGCTCAAAGAGCTTGCAGCCCATCAGGGCAGCCTCAATCATCAAGGCCAGTTCATCTTCGTCCTTCACTCGGCGGAGAGGCTCGACCAGCGGCGCAGGCAAAATGGAGAGGAATGACCGACGCAGACGCGAAGGTAAAGCGGCCCTGTAGCGAGCCAGATCGGCCACGCTGGTCCATGCAGGATCGAAGCCCGCGAACTCAATGCCCGGCTGCGCCGCCAGCCACTGCACTGCCGCAATGGCCGTAGAACTGGAGACGATTTGCACCTGCGCGGCCTCGACCTCTTTTGCTGCCTGCGCAATATAGCGTCCGTCCGTAAAGAGGCGCGCAGCCCGCCGCGTAACGGCCAATGCCGCGCTGGAGCCCGTGAAACCGCAGAGATAGCGAAGGTCGGGAAGATGCGTGACCAGGAGGCCCGGAAGGCCGGCACGAGTCAAACGGCGGCGCAGAAGGCCGATGCGGCGGAAGTAGTCCACATCGATGAGGATAAATCACTGAAGGGACGCACCGCAGTTCGCTATCACTTGCTTCCGATGACTACAATTT
>PLZC01000153.1 GCA_003151985.1 Acidobacteriaceae bacterium | reverse complement strand
GGCCCGGTCTGTATCCATACGAATCCGGATGAAAGATCGGGTCCAGAACTGGCTCAACGATGCGCTTGACTACAGTCTGTGCGATTCGGTCCGACACAGTGGGTATACCCAGCTTTCTCGTGCCGCCCTTTGCCTTCGGAATCTCCACCTGTTTCACCGGCGGCGGGAAGTACGATCCCGACGACATGCGGTTCCACAACTTGTAGAGATTCTTTGACAGGTCCTGCTCGAACATCGCGATGGTTTCCTCATCGATGCCCGCAGCACCGCGGTTGGCCTTGACTTGCTGGTATGCCTCCCACACTGCCCGTTTCGCTATTACAAAAGGTTTCGTTGATGACATGTCACTCATCCCCACGGAGTGGGTTGGCAACCCCCATCAACCGGATAACGCTGTCCCTTCGCTCCGCCCTCTTTACAAGGACTTCCTCGCTACTATGAACAGCTCCGCCCCTCGTCCCGGCATCGGTATTCTTCCTCGTGGTGTCTGCCACCTGTCATTTCCCTTTCCATCCAGAACGAAGTTCTCATGTTCCGTACCAAAGCCTGTATCGAGTTCATGCCGCCTATACACCGGCTGCCGCCGGGACCGTAAACAGGTTCCTTCCCGGCTCATCCTGGAGTTTATGCACGGCTCCAGTTTTGACAGCGCCTTAAGTAATTAACGATGCGTCATCGGACGGTTTGCTTTCGCTCATCTCCTCGATACTCACCTGACATCTTTCCGATGCCTTTTCCACGGTCGTTCACCACCACGGCTTTTGAGCGCAGCAGCACGGGCGGTTTGAAGTCCACTCCTGCAAGCAGACTCCGGGAGGCCACCTCCCATCTTCGGTACAGCATCAAAAACTTTCGCTTTTGTTCGTGACACACTGCAGATAATTACGGTCATTCGGCGCACAATATCTATAGGAGGCTCCAGGAGGCCAAAGGCACACCCGGCGGCATGAAACGCGCCCGAATCCGCCCCCGCCTCGGAGCCTCATGGGCCCTCGCCAGCCTCGACGACATGCCGAAAAAATAAAAAATGCGCTTTTCACCACCTTTTCAACCATTACGGTTTGTAAACATTTAAGTATCAATAGCTTACAAATTTAACCTATTAACTTATCGGTAAACAAAGAGTCCACATTTCAGCCCGTTTTGAGCCAAAACACCCGCCTTTTGCCCCAAAAAGCGCCGCTTTCCGCACGAATTTCATGCCCCAGGCCCCGCCTAAGTGTTATCTCATCAGACTGAGGCTCATGACAATGGCTACATCCAAAGGCGCCGCCGAAGCAAAGGCCCGGACCAGGGCTTCACAGATCGTGGAGAGGCAACTCGAGCGCTATCGCGCCATGCGCAACTTTGATGTTACCGGGGAACCACGCGGAGGCAAGGCGGTCAAGTCCAAATCCCAAACACCCCGACTTCCTTTCGTGGTACAGAAGCATGCAGCCAGGCAGTTGCATTACGACTTCCGCCTCGGTTGGCGCGGGGTGCTCAAGAGCTGGGCTGTAACTAAAGGACCGAGCTACTTTACAGGCGACAAGCGGCTGGCAGTGCAAGTAGAAGATCATCCGATTGAGTACGGAGGATTTGAGGGAACCATCCCCAAGGGACAGTATGGCGGTGGCACCGTAATGGTATGGGACTATGGCGAGTGGGAACCGCATGGTGACGTCGAACTCGGATTGGCAGATGGCAATCTCAAGTTCAGTTTGCATGGGACCAAGCTAAAAGGAAGCTGGGCCCTGGTTCGCATGCGTGGGAAAGCAGACCGCGCGGATAAGCCGGCCTGGCTCCTGATAAAGGAGAGGGACGATTTTGCGCGCACTCAAGAAAGCGCTTCAATCACGGAGGAGGCTCCCGACAGCGCAATAACCAAGCGAAGCATGGAGCAGATAACAAGTAATAGCGACCATGTTTGGGGAGCCGCGATCAACAGGGATGAACCCCAGCCCGTTCGCGGCGCGGCCATCCCAGGCAAACATACTCACAAAAAGCAAATGTCAATTGCCGCACTCCTGCGGCGTGTTCCCAGCGAGCCCTTTCCGGGCTTCATTCAGCCGCAATTGGCACAACCGACCACCGCCCCTCCCAGTGGAACCGAATGGGTCCATGAGCTAAAACTGGATGGTTACCGGGTCCAGCTTCATCTTCGCAAAAACACAAAGTCTACAAGCCGCGGCCCGCAAGCTACGCTCCTGACGCGCAAGGGTCTTGACTGGACCAAGCGTATGCCGGACATCGCGCACGCCGCGGAACAATTGCCGGTAGATAGTGCGATTATCGATGGCGAAGTAGTAGTTCTCAACGAAGATGGCGGGACAAATTTCGCGGACTTGCAGAGAGCATTTCAAGAGGATGCGCGAATCCACCTGACTTACTTTGCATTCGATCTACTTCATCTGAATGGTCACAACGTGCGAGAGTTACCTCTGCTGGAGCGCAAGAAACTCCTGGATCGAGTTATCGCTGATCGTGACCCTGATTCAACCCTCCAACTAAGCGAGCATTTGTCGGCAAACGGCAAAATGGTTTTTGCGGAGGCTTGCCGCCTGGGTGCCGAAGGCATCGTTTCGAAACTTGCGTCGGCTGCCTATAGCTCCGGTCGTGGAAGTGCTTGGCTCAAGGCCAAGTGCTTCCTGGATCAGGAATTTGTGATTGGTGGATTTACGCACCCATCGAACGGAAGTCAAGGAATCGGCGCGTTGTTGCTTGGCTATTACGATGTTGGCAAGCTTCGCTACGCTGGCCGCGCCGGTACAGGCTTTACGCAAAAGACCCAGAGCAATCTGCGCCGGCAACTGGACAAGTTATTGCAGGACAAGCCGCCCTTCACGGACATGCCGCCTGGCACATCGCGCGGTGTCGACTGGGTAAAGCCGCAGTTGGTCGCGCAGATTGCCTTTGCCGCGTGGACGCGTGACAATCTTGTGCGTCAAGCCGCCTTCAAGAGTCTTCGCGAAGACAAGTCGGCAAGGGATGTGATACGGGAAAATGCAGTGCCTCCTGAGACGCCGCCAAAGAACACTAAGACAAGTTCACAAACAAGGCGCAATCACGGGACCGCCAAGACAACTCTTCCTCTTACACATCCTGACAAAGTTCTCGATCCGGAAAGCGGGTTGACGAAGCGGATGTTGGCGGAATACTACCTGGCTGTTGCTGGCCGGATGTTACCCCATATTGCAGAGCGCCCACTGAGCGTGGTTCGCTGTCCTGAAGGCATTGGAAAGCAGTGCTTCTTTCAAAAACATCTCCGGCTGGGCTTGCCGGACGGTGTTCAGAGCATTCCAGTCGCCAATAAAAAGTCCGGAAAGATGGAGGACTATCTAACCGTATCCAGCCCCGAAGGGTTGGTTGGATTGGCGCAGATCGGGGTGCTGGAAATTCATCCATGGGGCTCACGAAACAACTCCCTCGAAAAGCCGGATCGCATAGTCTTTGATCTCGATCCCGACGAGGCGATCAACTGGAAGATGCTGAGTGCAACCGCGCGCGAGCTTCGAGCCAGACTGCTGGAATTCGAACTGGAGAGCTTCTTGAAGAGCACCGGAGGAAAGGGATTACATGTTGTCGTCCCGATTCGACCGGAGCATGAGTGGGAGACAATCAAAGCGTTTGCGTATTCGGTCGTCCTGGGCTTGGAGAAATCAAATCCCGACCTTTACTTAACAAAAATGACTAAAGCAAAACGCAAGAATCATATCTATCTGGACTATCTTCGCAACGATAGGGAAGCAACTTCGATTGCGCCATTTTCACCGCGGGCGCGCTCCGGCGCTCCGGTCGCGATAACGTTAGATTGGAAGGAGTTGAAGTCGGACAAGCCACCCTCGTTCCATGTTTGCGATTTTGCGAAGTGGCGGAAGCGGTTGCAGCGCGATCCCTGGGCAGCAATGGCGGCGAGCAGTCAACGCCTGTCGGCGCAAGCTTTGCGCGCGGTCAATACAAAGGGCCGCAGCAAGAGTCATTGAAAGCGCTGCTATTCGAGCGCGGCTTGCTTTCTTGACAGCCCCCTGAGTGGAAGATGCAATACTGGTCCAAGAATCCGAACACTCAGGAAAGCGAGAAGCCAAGATCATGAAAATTCCAAGAAGGAGCGTATTTAAAGGCATGGCTGCCTCATTTGGATTGATGGTGGCCGGCCGTAAAATTGCTGGTGCGACTCTGGATAAGTCCGCGCCGGAAAGCACGCCAGCCACCGGCCATGGAACTGGCCCTGATCCACTGTATGACAAGCCTGCGCCTATGAAGATGGCTGAACTTGAAGCAGCGATTCCGCCGGGAGTGTCTGCAATTGAGGTCAGCGATTATTCGATCTGTGGTTATAAGGGCGAACTCAAACCGAGCCCTCCGCACGCGGATATGAATCCGAATGATGCAATTATTCTTTCATGGAAAGGGAAGCCGCATCGTGTCGTCTTCGGCCATGAAGCGAGTTACGATCCCTGGATGGAGTTACCGAATGGAGTTGGCCTCTGCAACCAATTCTTCGAGGGGAACAAAGGCTGGGCTGAGCTGTTCAATAACAACGGCCGCAAGATGCGCAACAGCTTTGTAAATGTTATCCAAAGCGGTCCGGGCAGAGCGTGGGTTCGGTGGAATTACTTCTGCGTCAATAAGGATGACGATTCTCATCCTGCCTTGCGGGGCACTGAAGACTATATCGCCTATCCCAATGGCTTGATGTGGCGGCGCCTTACTTACGAAACGATGATGGCGGATAAGCCGGAGGGCTATAGCTGGCAGCCGATCGATTTCTTCGCGGTTGCGCCGAATGGGACCGAGTGGAGAGACCTGTTCCCGCGCGATGAAGAGCACGGGGATTACCTTGTAGCTTCGGCCCTCGATGCTTTCTCTGAGAGGCGCTACGACGTATTCTGGGACGACAACGGCAAGCCGCGCCGCCACGGCACTGCGGAATTGCTGCTGGAGATCTCGCACTCAAAGGGCTTTGCCATGGTGATGCCATTCAAGGCCGGTTATTTGTTCACCATACTTGGCGCAGCATCCGGCTTCCCGTCGGAGAAAAGTCAGATCGTCGATCATTCCTTCAGCGATACCGGCGGCTGGGGTTGGGGTGCGGCGCGTTGGGACCACTGGCCCGTTGGGTGGTTGAATGAGCAGGCGAATGATTACAAGCCCGGTGTTTCTACTTACCCCTATAGCTTCGGTCCATTCTCCCATTACATGGTGAATCATCCGTTGAAGAACGGCGCAAAGGACTACGGCCGCGAGGCAAACGACATGGATTTGAACCGTTGGTCGGAACGGCATGTTTATTACACACTTACCGGCGTTGCGAATAACATGCAATCCATTCGGCAACTCGCGAAGCGCTGGCTGGAACAAGGACAGGCCTGCACCCGGCCGGAAAGCATTGCAGGGTTATAGACAAGTTAGCTCGAATCGTGTGCATTGTGAAAGCTGAATAAGTCGGATGCTTTGAAGGACGCGGTTTTTAGAACCGCGCCCTTCAAAAACGACAAATTGCCATTGATGACCGTTCTCTAATAACGGTAATTCTCCGCCTTGTAAGGGCCTTCTACCGGCACGCCAAGATAATCGGCTTGCTTCGGAGTCAGGGTCGTGAGCTTTACGCCGATCTTCTCCAGATGCAGGCGCGCTACTTCTTCGTCCAGCTTTTTGGGCAGCACATAGACCCCGGTCTTGTAAGTGTCCTTGTTGGCCCACAGGTCGAGTTGCGCAAGCGTCTGGTTGGCGAAACTGTTGCTCATCACGAAGCTCGG
>PLZC01000439.1 GCA_003151985.1 Acidobacteriaceae bacterium | reverse complement strand
AAAATCATCGAGATCAAGCTCACCGCCGAGGAGGATGCAGCCCTCAAAAAAAGCGCCGACGCCGTGAAGGAACTGTGTGCTGTGATCGGCGTGTAGTTCGTTCCCCCAAAAGAACCATTCCGCAGACATCACCAGAGGGCTGTTCCGCAGTGCGGGGCGGCCCTTTTCCTTTGACTCAACCGAATGGATGACCCTGTAGCCCATCCGATGGGCGAAGACAATTCTGTGCCTGCTCACTAATCTCCTTGGTGAGTCGGCGCGTGGAAATTTGTGTGCCTTCGCGGCTCGGCGATCTCACAAAAGCACCAAAACAAGCCCGGCGCACAGAGTATGTGCCGGGCCAACTCCAGCGATCCTGCACTGTTACGAACCCATACAGTTTTCTTGAAGGAGAGCCATGACACGCAAAATCTTCCCCATTCTTGTCTGCCTCGCACTGTCCCTTGTCACAGCCCATGCGCAAAGCAACTACGCGGTAGTGCGCGGATCGATCCTGGACCCGCAACTCCGGCCCATCGCCGGCGCACACGTTCACATCACTGCGGTTGGCACGGGCGCGGAGCGTGAGGTGGCTTCGAACGGCACCGGGCTCTATGAGATTGCCGGCCTTCAGCCGGGCGCTTACACGCTGACTGTTGACAGTTCCGGCTTCAAGCAAGCCTCGCAAGCCATTGAAGTTGAAGTGGGTCAACAGGCCACCGTTGACGTGCACATGCGCCTGGGCAGCGATACTCAGACGGTCGCGGTTGAAGCTTCGGGCGAGTTGCTTAAAACGCAAGACGCGAGCGTGGGCGAGGTCGTCGATCAGCGATCGGTGGATTCGCTGCCGTTGAACGGCCGCATATTAATTGACTTGGTCCTCACCGTCCCCGGCGCGCACATAAGCCACGGAGCCGGCACTGGCGACATGAATGCCCTCTATTGGAGGCCGGGCCAGCGCTCTGCGGTAAGCATCGGCGGAAGCCGCCCCAATGCGAATTACTTTCTCCTCGATGGCGCAACGAATACCGACCCTACTTTCAGCACGCAAAACCTGAGCGCTTCGCCGGACGCCGTGCAGGAATTTCAGGTGGAGACGGGCAGCTATTCAGCCGAGATGGGCGGGGCAGGCGGCGGCCAGATCAACATTGTCACCCGCTCCGGCTCGAATAACTTCCACGGCACAGCTTATGAATTCCTTCGCAACGGCGCACTGGACGCCCACTCCTTCAACCAAATGGGGACTTCGAATTTTCTCGTCCAGAACAACTTCGGCGCGTCAATCGGCGGGCCGATATGGCGTGCCCGCAAGACGTTTTTCTTTACCAACTACGAAGCTCTGCGCCACGTCGAGACCATGACAATGGTTGACACGGTGCCCACACAGGCCGAGGTCTCCGGCGATTTTAGCCAGAGCGGCGTGGACATCTACGATCCGACAACGACCGGGCCAAATCCCGGTTTCAATCCGGCCCTTCCGGTGAGCAAGGCCAATCCGCAATTTGTTCGCCAGCAGTTCTCCTACAACGGCGTGCTGAATGTGATACCGCCGGACCGGCTGACGCACGCGGCCGGCATCATGCTGAACAAATACACGCCGCAGCCCAACACCATGAACATGGGAATCATGACCATGATGGGCCAGCCCACGGTGATCGGCGCGGGCAACGACGCCAACAATTACCTCGACTCGCGCAAAGAACGCATGACCGACGACCAAGGCACCGCTCGCGTCGATCACAACTTTTCCAATGGTGACACCGCCTTCCTTCGCTACTCGGCCGGAAGCGAGTACGGCTTCATGGCGGAGGGCCTGCCGGGCTTCGGCTTGTATCACGACAACCTCTCGCAGCAAGGCACGCTGGGCTGGACGCGCGTCATTTCTCCGCACCTGGTGAACATGGCGTCCGTGGCGGTCTCGCGGCTGGCCATGTCGCACACGACGGAGAGCGCAAGCAAGAACGACATCGTGGACGAGCTGGGGATCAGCGGAACAAATTTCGGCGGACCAAGGGCGTGGGGCGCGCCCTACTTCAACGTACAGGGCTATTCGCCGCTGGGCGACAACTACCTGGCCACTCCGATGAGGGCCTGGGACACGGTGATTGAAGGGCGGGACACGCTGAGTTGGCAACTGGGAAGTCACAGCATTAAATTCGGCGGCGCGTACCAGAAGTTCATATGGCCCATGTGGGGATTCTTCCAGAATCGCGGCTTCTATCAGTTCACCAACGGCTACACCACTGAGCACGCCCTGAATGACGGCCATACCGGATCGGCCCTGGCCAGCTTTCTGCTGGGTCTGCCTGCTGCGCGCCAGGGTCAGGCCGGAATACCGCAGATGAATCTGCACCAGTGGTATGCCGACGGCTACGCTCAGGATGCGTGGCGGCTGACTTCGACCACCACGGTTAGTTACGGGCTCCGCTATGAGTTCATGAGCCCGCTGATCGATGTGGACTATACGAACAGCAACCTGGTGATCACCAACGGCACGCCGCAAGTTTTTATCGGCGGGCAAAATGGTTTTCCGCGGGGGCTCATGTATGCCAACCGCACCAACTTTGCGCCGCGCCTGGGCCTGGCGCAGAGCCTGCCCCATTGGGGATTGGTAGCCCATGTTGCCTATGGCGTGTTCTATACGCCGGTGGACATGAACACCTGGTGCAATCAGCGCCACAACGTGCCGTACGTCTTCCCTGAAACTGCGCAGGTCGATCCGTTCGTGACCCCCGCCACGCCGCTGACGCTCAACTTTCCCAGCCCTGTGCTGGGCCAAACCGCGGTCAGCTTCACCAGTCTCCAGTTGCATGCCCCGGCGCAGTACATCCAGCAGTGGAGCGCCTCCGTGGAAAAGCAGTTGGGAGCCCAGACTACGGTTGAGATCGGGTATTTGGGCGCGGGCGGCTCCAACCTGCAGCGCTCGCATTTGATCAACGACGCGCAGCCAGGGCCAGGCCTGATTCAGCCGCGGCGCCCGCACCCCAAGATCAGCTTTGTGCCGGGCACGGTATTTCCCGCATCGGTTGCCCAGGCGCCCGGCTTCGCGCAGTCTCTAACCTTCCCTGTCAGTACCATGAACCTGTTGGAGAACACGGCGCAGAGCTGGTATGACGCGGGCTACATGAACATCCGGCGCCGCTTTGCGCACGGACTTAGCTACCTGGCCAACTATACCTTTGCCAAGGCCCTGGACAATGCGCCGGACTTTCGTTCGCCCATGTTTGAAGCCGCCACTCCGCAGAACAACGACGACCTGAGCGCAGAAAAGGGTCCCGCCTGCGACCTCCGCCACCGCTTTGCCTTGAGCACTGTTTACAACCCACCGGCTTATGGCCGAAACCGCCTCACGCAGGCCATTACCCGCGACTGGCGCGGCTCAATGGTGTACCAGGTACAAAGCGGTTTTCCGCTCACCGTATCTGTATTTGGCGACACCGCTAACGCCGGGACTGTTGTGAGCGAGAACCCCATCCGCGCCAACGTCACGGGCCAAAAAGTCTTTGGGCCGGGCAGCCGGACTTCGTCCACATGGTTTAACCCCACGGCATTCGCTGCACCTCCTGCGTATACTTTCGGCAACTCCGGCCGCAACTCCGTTTACGGGCCGGGGATGCAGACGATGGACCTGGGACTCGTGCGTGAATTCAGCCTCAGCGAGAAAACAAGGTTCGAAGCCCGCGCCGAGTTCTTCAACGCGCTCAATCACACCAATCTCGGCACGCCGAATCGCTTTGTGAATACGTCCAGCCTGGGCAGCATTACCGAGGTCTCGTCGCCGGGCCGGGAGATCCAGGTAAGCGCGCGGATCAGTTTCTAAAGGCCTTTCCTCAACTCGCTGCAGATGTCCGGCGGGGCATGGCGGTCCCAGGACTGTGCGCCACGATGGGCGGCGCCTTGTGTGAACAAGGGATGAAAACATCCAGAACACAGTCGCTGCCCGCCCCAATGCGATAAACTCATGCGGGAACGTTTGATAAAACACGAATTTCAGAAACACGGAGGAAACATAGAAATTGGGAAAAAGCATGGTCCCGAAGAAGATTTTCTTCACCAAGGGCGTTGGGAAACACAAGGAGCGGTTGACGTCGTTTGAGCTGGCCCTTAGGGATGCGGGAATCGCTTCGCAGAACCTGGTGCGGGTCTCGTCCATTTTTCCGCCGCAGTGCAAGGTGATTCCGCGCAAGGAAGGGCTAACCTATCTGAATCACGGCGAAGTGGTATTTGCGGTGATCGCCGAAAATTCGACGCGCGAAGCACATCGGCTGCTGGTTGCGAGCATCGGCGTGGCTATTCCTGCTGATCGCAACACCTATGGCTACCTGAGCGAGCACCACAGCTTTGGTGAGACCGAGGAACAAGCCGGCGAGTATGCCGAGGAATTGGCCGCTGAAATGCTGGCCACCACGCTGGACGTGGAATTCGATCCGGATACAAGCTGGGACGAGAAGAAGGAAATCTACCGCATCTCGAACAAGATTGTGCGAACCAGCAACGTTACGCAATCGGCCGTGGGCGACCGGCGAGGAAAGTGGACGACCACGATAGCGGCGGCGGTCCTGATTCTCGAAGAATAGCGGCTGCGGCCGGCGCGGATTATTTGGCCAATCCCGCTGGGCGGGGTTGGCCTTGCTGCGCTGGCCGGACAGAAGAATCACTTTGGAGGATCGCACGGCGCACGATGAAAGACACGCGCAAATACAATGTGGGACTCGTCCAGATGCGGATGGGGCCAGACCCTGAGGCTAACTTCGCCTTGGCGGTGGAGCGCATCCACGAGGCCGCGCGTTTGGGAGCCAACATCGTCTGCCTGCCGGAGCTTTTTCGCGCGCAGTATTTTTGCCAGCGCGAAGACATTCGGCTATTCGACCTTGCGGAGCCGATTCCCGGGCCCTCGACCGCCCAACTGGCGGAGGTTGCGCGCCAAGCCCGCGTGGCGATCATTGCCTCGCTGTTTGAGCGGCGTGCGCCGGGGCTCTATCACAACACGGCGGTCACTTTGAACGCGGATGGCGCTATTGCTGGGGTCTATCGCAAGATGCACATCCCGGACGATCCGCTCTACTACGAAAA
>PLZC01000281.1 GCA_003151985.1 Acidobacteriaceae bacterium | reverse complement strand
GAAGCATAAGGGGCTGGACCCTACCACGCAGTTGGATGCTCAAATTGAAGCGCAACTCAGACTTGCCATTGCGAAGGATCCAGCGTTTGCCATCGCCCATCTCAAACTCGGGGAGGTATACGAAGAAACAGGCGACTATGCTCAGGCGGCAATTGAACTACAGCGTGCCGTGGAACTTGATCCAGACAATGCTTCAACCCACTATCGCCTGGCGCAGGCCTATCGACGCAATAACCAGGCAACACTTGCCGATCTTGAGCTGGCAAAATTCAAAAAGATGCACTCTGAGCCGCTGAAAGAAGACGACACCACAGAAGAGGGTCTGCGTGCATTTACCGCAAGGCTTGCACGGAAACTGCCCCTCTCAACCCCGTGTCATGTACCGCAGTAGACATATGAAGGACTTCACCTCACTTTCTCAGGAGCACCTTTCTTTGGGCAATGACCGAAGGTCACATCAGAACCGGATGCCCTCGCGCCGCGAATTCTTGAGGTGGTGCAGCGGCGTATCTGCCCTCTGGCTTCCCGCAAATTACAGGGTGGCGCCACTGTTCATTGGCCAGGAACCAGATCCCCAACAGCAGGGCCCGCTGTCCACCCCACTTGACTACCGCATTACACCTCATTACCCCGAGGGTGTGCCGCTCGATGACGTGATGCGGAAAGTTCAATCGGAGCTGGACGTCTTTCGCACGGAAACGTACGCAGAAGAGATTGAAGCCATTCTTGCCCGCTGGGGCGAGGCTTTACGCCAGTCTCCCCCTGATTATGGGCCACTTGAAGGTTCACTATCGCCGGAGCTAACGGCCTCTCCCCTGGTAGCCTCAGATGTGAAGGAGATCCGTTCAGGCCCACCCATCGAGGTTCGTCGACTTCTCTTTCCAAGCGATCAAAGCCTGCGCCGCAACTCACTCGTGGCGCAACTCCGCACGCTATTGGGTCCCTCAGACCGACTTCTGGTGGCGGAATTCAAGATACCCTCCCTTTCTGTGGTTTCTTCGTCGCCCCTCATGGCCGAAACGAAGGTCTGTTACAACTGGGTTTTGACAGGATCGGATTTCCACCGCGAAGAGAGGCTCGGGGAGTGGAGTATCAAATGGGGCCAGGAGCCCAGTGGCGAGTGGCGGGTACTGGAATGGCAAGTCCTTGGAGAACAGCGTTGCCGCACTTTGAGTGCGGCATTTGTTGACATCACCTCGCAAGCGTTCGGGAGCAATGCGTCCTACGGCGGGCAGCTCCTGCAAGGAGCTGACTACTGGCGGACGGTTCTGGATGGTGCGTCGGGTATCGACGTCTACGGAAGTGTAGGGATCGCCTGCGGGGACATCGAAAATGATGGCTTCGATGATCTTTACGTGTGCCAACCGTCTGGGCTCCCCAACCGCCTCTATCGCAATCGAGGCGATGGGACTTACGAGGACATCACAGAAGTGGCTGGTGTCGGCGTGCTTGACGCCACCCCTTGTGCCCTGTTTGCAGACGTGGACAACGACGGTTATCAGGACCTCCTCGTGGTCCGGGTAACGGGACCACTCCTCTTCATTAACCAGCGAAACGGAACCTTCCGGCTGAAGCCTGATGCCTTCCGGTTCGCGGAAGAGCCTCAAGGCGCATTTACAGGTGCCGCTTTCGGAGACTACGACCGCGATGGAAGGCTCGATCTGTACTTCTGCCTCTATAGCTACTACAAGGGCCTCACTCAAAATCAATATCCGGTGCCTTATTACGATGCCCAAAACGGACCACCCAATTTCCTGTTCCATAATAACGGCGATCAAACCTTCACTGACGTAACCGCCCGGGCCGGTCTCGACCAGAACAACAACCGCTATAGTTTTGATTGTCACTGGGCCGACTACGATAACGACGGCTGGCCAGACCTCTACGTTGTGAATGACTTCGGACGCAAGAACTTGTACCACAACAATGGCAACGGGACCTTCACGGACGTAGCCAATGACGCCGGCGTCTCAGATACTGGGCCCGGGATGAGCGCATGCTGGTTCGATTACGACAATGATGGATGGCTCGATCTCTATGTCTCTAACATGTGGGAGGCGCCAGGCCTGCGTCTCACCACTGAGGAGTCGTTTTCCCGGCAAATTCCGCGCGATATCCTCGCGCTTTATCGCCGAATGGCCAAGGGCAATTCGCTATACCGGAACCTCAAGAACGGAAGCTTTGAGGATCGGAGCGTATCTGCTGGGATTGAGCAAAGCGGCTGGTCTTGGTCGAATCATGCCTGGGATTTCGACCATGATGGTTATCTGGACTTGTATATTGCCAACGGCCTGATCTCCGGTCCCCGTACTCACGAGTTGGAGAGCTTTTTCTGGCGGCAAGCTGTTGCACAGTCGTTTCCTGTTGACAACTCCTCAAGCGGTTACCCGAGAGGTTGGAACGCGATCAACGAGTTGATCCGTTCGGACGGTACTTGGGGAGGTTACCAGAGAAATGTCTCTTATCTGAACAACCATGATGGGACGTTTACCTCCTGCGCGGGAGCATTAGGACTGGATTTTCTCGATGATAGCCAGGCTTTTGCTCTCACCGACTACGACCACGATGGGCGAATTGAAGTACTCCTAACGAATCGCACCGGACCACAACTTCGCCTGCTGCGTTGTGAATTGCAGAACATTGGGAATTCTATTGCCTTTCGCCTGCGCGGCACCAAGAGCAATAGGGATGCTGTTGGCGCGGTCATAACCCTGCCGACACAACAGGGAACCCAGACAAGGCACCTTCATGCTGGTACAGGGTTCTGCTCACAACATTCGAAGGAGATATTCTTTGGACTGGGAAAAGGCGGTGCTCCTGTTCATGCGCGAATCCGCTGGCCGAACGGGCTGCTCCAGGAATTTCCAACCCTGCCTCCGAATCATCGGATCGAGATTGAGGAGGGTTCCGCGCAGTTCCGCGCCGAACCCTTTCGGGCCGTCTCGGGGCGATCTTCTCCTCGTCCCGAGACCCAGCGGAGCTTACCCCTGCCAACTGCATGCGAGACCTGGTTGCTTGACCCGGTGGCTGCTCCGGACTTCGAACTGCCGGATACGATGGGCCGCAAACACACTCTCGCCGAGTTCCAAGGGCGTCGGGTCTTGTTAAGTTTCTGGGCATTAGAAAGTCCTGCTAGCCTGGAAGTTCTGGAGACCTTAGAGCGGCAGCATGTCAAGTGGGCGGGCGAGGGACTTCACCTCATTGCCGCGAACGTCGACGGGCCGGTGACGGCGGAAAAAGTCCGGGCTTTCGTCCACGAAAAAGACTTCTCGTTCGTTGCCCTCCTCGGTTCGGTGGACATGGCGGGTATCTTCAATGTGCTTTACCGCTATATGTTCGCCCGGCGGAGGGACTTGGGAATTCCGACATCTTTCCTGATTGACGAAAAAGGGGATATTGTCAAGGCCTATCAGGGACCCCTCAGCCCGGACCATGTCGCAGATGACTTGGGCCGGATCCCAAAGTCCCCGGAAGAGCGGGTACGCATGGGACTCCCATTTCAGGGCATTTCTTTCGGGGGAGGATTTCGTCGCGACAATCTTGCTTATGGAATTGCATTCTACCAAAGAGGTTACATCGACCAAGCTCTGAAGCTATTCCAGTTCGCTGTGCGCGACAACCCTAACGATGCCGGGGCCGAATACAACCTTGGAACGTTGTATCTAATAAAAGGAATGCCTGCCGCAGCTCGCGAACGACTGGAACGGGCCCTTCAAATCCGGCCCATCTACCCGGAAGCTGAGATTAACCTGGGAATCATTGCGGCGCAGGGGGGGCAACCGCAGGCAGCGGAGCGTTATTTCGAAGCAGCGATTCGGCAAAAGCCCAACGATGTTGGCGCACTGATGAGTCTTGGAACCCTTTATCGGCTGCAAGGCCGCTTCGCGGAGGCGCAGGCGCGGCTTGAGCAGGCTCTTCGATCCGATCCAAACGATCCAAAAGCAAACTACGAACTTGGGATGCTCTTTGCCCAAAAAGGAGACACCGAACGAGCCCACCAATTCCTGCAAGCCGCGTTGAGATTGCGCCCAGATTTTTCTGAAGCTCTCAACGACATTGGAATTATCTATTGGCGGACCCAGGATCTGGAAGATGCGGCTCAAGCATTTCAGAAATGCATTCGAGTATCGCCCGATTTCGACCAGCCCTACCTGAACCTCGCCAAGGTCTACGCCTCCGCGGGTAAGCAAGATCTCGCTCGGCAGGTCCTTCAACAACTCTTGGCACGATCCCCAGACAATTCCCTTGCGCGCAACGCGCTAAAACAATTGATGCGGTAGCTCCTTGCTCCGCCTCGGTGGCCTGCCGCGCCGGGGCCCGGTGCGGACCTCTATGCAGATCTGTCCGCTGTGCGAAACTGCTTATCCGAATTGAATCTCGTCAGTGAAAACGTCGCCATCGCGAGCTTTTGCAAGAGCCTGGTCGAGCCGGGTCGGCAACCGGGCTAATCGCCGCGAACGAGCATGGCCCGCAAGTATTGCCATCGAGCTGAGATCGTGGCGATTCTTAGACTACAAGAACGGCAAGCCTTCCCCGGATGCATTTCTGTTTTCAGCCGGCAGGCTCGGCTTGGCGCCGGGAGTCTGTCTCGTCTTCGATGACACGGACTTGGGCACTGAAACGGCAACGGCGGCCGGAAGGGCTTCCCTCCGTGTCCCGCTCCCTCAGAAAGAAACTGAGGAACCAACGCATTCCGTCCGCCTTGATCTCTTCAAAGAAAACGAACGGCTGTGGGGCGAAATTGCCTTCCGGCCAGAAACATCATAATCGCAATCTAGATCTTGCTCGCGGTTGGATGAACCAAACCGGGAAAAAGCTCCCCCATCTGGGGTCCGGCGTACGCAAGGTTGCCTTGGCAGTCTGAATCAATCCTAACCCAAAAATGACAACAGAAACGACGCCAGAGTTGTACTGCGAGAGCATTGCCCTGTCCAGCATCTCTACACCGCGGAGGCAGCGACCCCACCCCTTACCCACCCCGACGCCCTGACAATTCAGCAGGCAACAAATGCCGAGGAGGCCAACCGCCAGGGTGCATCCCAATCTGCCTCGCAGGAAAACCGGGATCTCGATTGACTGAATGGAAGGCTGGTGTATATACTTCGTGAGATTATTGGCTGTACCAATCAATCGGCCAGATCAGTCCGCTGGGTGGATTTATGCTCGTCATACTTGCCAGGACAATGGGAGCTTACTGGTGTTAGCCGCGACCTTGACGTTGTCTTCGAGGCTTTCACCCCTGATCGCCTGACGATCGGTTCCGACTGGTCGGTTTGCATACTCTCAGGAGACGATGCGTCTACCATGCAAGTCGTGATTGACCATGTCCAGCAGTTCCAACCTCGAGCGCAGTCCGGAATGTATAGCGAAGACTGCGCTCGCCCTATCGGATTTACCTCCGTTTTATTGAGGTCCTCACAATGAGCGATACGATGAAAGCTGACGTTCTTTATGGCGCAAGAGATATCCGGATCGAGCCGTTCAAGCTACCGGAATTGCGTTCCGGAATGGTTCTGTTACGCAACCGCAGAGTAGGGATTTGCGGTTCCGACCTGCACTACTATGAGCACGGCTACTGCGCCGCTTTTGTTCCGGATCGCCCATTTGTTCTCGGGCATGAGCTCGCCGCGGAAGTGGCGGCAGTCGCAGATGATGTGGATACGATAGGCATCGGCGCGCGTGTAACGGTCAACCCCGCGCGCAATTGCGGCTTTTGTGATTACTGTCGAAGTGGCAAGGCTAATCTCTGCCGTAAGACAATTATGCTCGGCAGTGCCAGCACCACGCCTCCAACCGACGGCGCTCTTGCCGAATTCGTGGTCGTGCGCGCGGATCAATGCCACGTGCTGCCCGAAGAAGTGGATGATAGTCTCGGCGCGATGATGGAGCCGTTTGCTGTCGCCTTGCATGCGGTAAGACGCGCCGGGGTTGTCTCAGGTCGCGGAGTACTCGTGACAGGCGCCGGAACTATAGGACTGCTCGTGGCGATCGCCGCTCGCGCCTTTGGTGCGATCCCAATCGCGATCAGCGACATCGTCGCAGCTCGACGCGTCAAAGCACTCGAACTGGGCGTGGATGCGGCTCTCGATCCCTTGACGGCAGACTTAAGCGAAAAAGTCCGTGCATTGACTGGGGATGGATTTGACCTCATCTTCGAGGCATCCGGCTCACCCATTGCGCTCAGGGGAGCGTTTGGTATGGTGCGGCCAGGCGGAACGATCGTGCAAGTCGGTACGCTCGGGACAGAGGATGTCCCAATTCCCGCCAACCTACTCATGAACAGGGAAATCAATCTCATCGGCTCCATGCGCTATGGGGATGTCTTCGACGAGGCAATCCGCTTGGTGGCATCGGGACGCGTCAACTTGCGGCCTCTAATCAATGGCGTATTCACGATAGACGAGTCCGTGAAAGCTTTTGAATTCGCTACGGACAAGTCGCAATCCTTCAAGGTGCAGATTCAACTTTAGAATCTGCAATTCATGAAACTCATTTCCGTCGATGCCATTGGAATTGCAGCCTGGCTGATCGACATTCCGGCCTTTGGCATCAGGGTTGGCTATCGGCTAGAGTCTTCGCCGCAACGAGGAACGTCAACTGGATCGGGAAATCGGCACCCCCATTCAAGGTGCGTAGAAGCGATGATAAACACATTGACTGGACCGAAAGAAGCGCCAGCCACGATCAAAGACGTTGCCAGATTGGCAGGGGTTTCGACAGCAACTGTGTCGCGGGTCGTGAATGACACCAGCAATGTGTCCGGCCAGACAAGGACCAGAGTCTTGGCGGCTATTGCAAAATTGAAGTATCGCCCCAACGCGCACGCGGCCCAATTGGGACGAGCGAATGGTGGTGTTCCGAGGAAGTGTCATATTCATCTGCCCGTTTCGGCCCGGCGGTATCAGAAGACTGATTTCTGATCTAGGCGCCGATACGCAAATTGAGCGCCGATGGACAGGACGATTCCATTTTCAGGAGGACGAATATTCACAAGTGAGTCGGCTGGTCACGAATCTGAGAATGAATCAAGAGAAGCTGGGAAGGATCACCGATCTGTGTTAACCGGCGCCAAATGAGCACATGGTGCGGGACCCTCATGAGTGCAAAACGTGATTCTCGCCCGCTCCGTTCTCAACCAACAGTACTGCGATCTGCGGGCCTAGGGATTTGGTGAGTCGGACCTTCGCATTGTCTGCCTGCATGCACCCGTCATTCCGATCAAATAGCTCGAGCAGGCACGACGTGATGATTTCGTGAATCCCTGCTTGCCCGGCAGCCGGCCAGAGACGATTGCACAACGTTGCGGAGCTTGGCCTGTCTCGATTGCTGGAGCTTCGGAGCAGTCTGTCAACAAAAAGAAGACAAGGAGTAAACAATCATGAGTTATAGAATGAACATCCACAAGGATGCGGAATTGGATTTTCTGTCCTTGGGAGCGCTGGTCCACCGGCTCGATCCGGGGATCATCCCCTTCCGCAAAGCGACGGAGTGCAAGATTCACGTCAGCGGCGGCGAGTTCAATGTGGCCGCCAATCTCTCTGACTGTTTCGGTCTGAAGACGGGCATCGCCAGCGCCATGGCCGACTATCCCATCGGCGAATTGATCGCTGAGCGAGTCCGCGCCATGGGCGTCAAGCCCTTCTACAAGCACTTCAAACACGACGGCGTCACCGGTCCGAACATGGCGGCCGTGTACAGCGACCGCGGTTACGGTCTACGCGCGCCTGTCGTTTTTTACAACCGGAGCAACGAAGCGG
>PLZC01000032.1 GCA_003151985.1 Acidobacteriaceae bacterium | reverse complement strand
CGCGGCGCAAATCTCAGGACGACGCGCAAATTCGACGACTTCAAGCTGCATTTTGAAGTGAATTGCCCGGAAGACTGCAATAGTGGTTTCTACTTGCGCGGCCGCTATGAGGTCCAGATCGAATCCGAAGTGCCACTGACCGCTCCGGTCGAGCGCCGCATCGGATCGATCTACGGACGGATCGCGCCGCAACCCGAACTGTCGCGCGCGCCGGGACAGTGGGAGACCTTCGACATTACGCTGGTGGGCCGCACCCTGACTGAAGTCCACGACGGCGTGACCACCATTGACCACAAAGTGATCGAGGGCATCACGGGCGGCGCATTGGACGCCGACGAAGGCGAACCGGGCCCCTTCTACATCCAGGGCGATCACACCGGCAACCTGAAATACCGCAACATCACGGTCTCAGTTCCGAAGAAGTAGGCATGGGCCGGGCGCCATCCTTGCCGGGATCCTTGCGTCAAGGATGGCACCTCAAGTTCCTGTCAGGCGCCGGCTTCTGGAGTGACGATCTGATTTGCCGAATTCGCAGAACAATACCCTCAATCGGCAAATCACCTTCCCTCCAATCATGCGCGCATCCGCTTCGCCCGGTAGAACACTGTCAGAGCGGCCACCGAACCACATGTAGCGAGGCTCGCGGCCATGCCAAGGATGAGCGAGAGATCGTGCTCAACTGCTCCCACGACCGCGTTGACGGTCACTCCGGCGTCCTGCCGGAACTGACGGTCACTCCGGCGTCCTGCCGGAACCCGCTCTTCCGAATGCTCCTGAAGACCTTGCCCTCCTTCAACCCCGAAGCTGTGAGCCAGACGTTGAGCAGGTCCTTACACCATGCCGGCACAGGTACAGTTCTCACTCAACCTCCTTTCCCAGCGAGATCGACAATAGTCCAGTGGTTTTCCCTCAACTGCAACTGACCTAACGCTCAGATCGGGTTACAGCTCGATCAGGACCTGAATCCACTCAGGTACTCGGACTCGGAAAAATCGCTTGACAAATGGAAACCGTATGGTTACTAATACTGGTAACCGTATGGTTTCCCTTAATCCAAAACGACGAGATTTAGTATTCCGTGCGATCGCTGATCCCACGCGACGAGAGATTCTGGACATCCTGCGAGCCGATCAACAGACTGTTGGTGGAATCGCCCACAACTTCCGCATGAGCCGGCCGGCGATCTCGAAGCATTTGCGTATCTTGCGTTCGGCGGGATTGGTAGAAACCCGCAAACATGGAACCCAGACTCAATGCAGGCTCAACGCGAAGCCGCTTCAGGCGGCAGACGAATGGCTTCGCGATTACCAGACCTTTTGGAAGCAATCGCTGGAAAGTCTTAAACGTCATCTGGAGGAATAGACATGAGTCCCATCACTCTTCACGACGACAGAATCGTTCAAGAAATCGTCATCAAGGCTCCTGCGGAACGGATCTTTGCAGCGCTGACAAGACCTGAAGAACTACTGAAATGGTGGGCTGCTGAGGGAAAGTTCAAAGTGGTTAACGCGGAGTGCAACTTGAAGTCTGGAGGCAAATGGTTGATGCGCGTTGCCGGATGCGGCTCCGAAGAAGGGCAGGCATCCATGGTCTACGGCGAGTACCGCACAGTTGATCCTCCGCACTTGCTTACTTACACATGGATTCGCGAAAACGAGGCATATCCCGAAACGCTTGTACGCTGGGATCTTGAAGAAAGAGATGGTTACACGACCGTTCGCGTAACACACTCGGGGATGATCACTGAAAGCTTGCGGATGCGCAACGCTGGCTGGCCTCTCATCACCGCGCTGCTCAAGAGCTACTTCGAGAATCCGGCAGAACTCGAAGGGAAGATGTGAACATCACAAATTGATCTCTGATCGTTCGATCTGGCCGGCATAACCAATCCATCAAAAGGAAGGACAATTCTATGCGCATCTCAAAGATGACAATCGTTCTAGCCATGGCATCCTCAACCGTTCCTTTGTTGGCGCAGAAGTCAACAGGAACGATCACCGATCGAGCGATTCGCGTCGAAGGAACCGTGAACGCCCCCGTCCACGAGGTGTGGCGTGTCTTCACAACGTCTGAAGGAGCGGAGGAGTTCTTTGCACAAAAGGCAAACATAACTTTGGCGGCTGGCGGACCGTACGAAATTCAATTCGATCCAAAGGATGAACGTTCCGGGACCAAGGGGCTGAAGATTTTGAGCTATGCTCCCGAAGAAATGATCTCCTTCCAGTGGAACGCTCCGCCGGAACTTCCAGAAGTACGAAACGGAGGAACATGGGTCGTGGTTGCGATGGAACCTGTGGATGCATACCGCACGCACGTGACCATCAACCATCTCGGCTGGAAGACCGGTCCGCAGTGGGACCAGGCATATGTGCATTTCCAACACGGTTGGCGCGACCTGATGTCGCGACTTGAAAAGCGATTCACCGACGGACCGATTGACTGGACCGCACAGCCAATGATGTACCAGGAAGCAAAAGGCGCGCAGACTCGCTAATGGCGGTCAATTAATTGTTGCGTACAGTGAGATAACCGGCCAATATCCCGGATCACGCCCTGCCGCCTGCAGGTAAGAAGTATATTTTCTTTCAGTTGGATTT
>PLZC01000118.1 GCA_003151985.1 Acidobacteriaceae bacterium | reverse complement strand
CGGCTTCGGCACCACCATCGGCAATGCTCTGCGCCGCACGCTTCTCAGCTCCATCGAGGGCGCTGCGGTAACAGCCATTCGCATCGAGGGCGTGCTGCACGAGTTCCAGTCCATCACCGGCGTGGTTGAAGATGCCACCGACATCATCCTGAACCTGAAGCAGGTTCCCTTCAAGCTCGCGGGCGAGGGCCCCAAGGCGCTGTATTTGCGCGCCGACCAGCCCGGCGTCGTCACATCCGGCATGATTGAAGCCGACGGCGACGTGGAAATCCTGGACAAGAACGTTTATCTCGCCACCCTCTCCGAAGGCGGCAAGCTGGATATGGAAATGCGCCTCAAGCGTGGGCGCGGCTACATCTCCGCCGACAGGAATTTTGATGCCGACCTGGGCATTGGTTTCATTCCAGTGGATTCGGTCCACTCGCCCGTGCGCCGCGTCAACTATCTTGTTGAAGCCGCTCGTCTGGGCCAGATCACCGACTACGACAAGCTCACGCTCGAGGTGTGGACCAACGGCGCTGTGCTTCCCGCCGACGCGGTCGGCCTGGCTGCCAAGCTGCTCAAGGATCACATGAGCATCTTCATCAACTTCGAGGAGGAAATCGAAGCCGAGGCGCGCAGCGAAGAAGGCCGCACGCTGCTGCGCAACGATAACCTCAACCGCTCCGTCGAAGAGCTCGAGTTATCGGTTCGCAGCTACAACTGCCTGAAGAATGCCAATATTCAGACTATCGGCGAGTTGGTGCAGAAGACTGAAGCCGAGATGCTCAAGACCAAGAACTTCGGCCGCAAGAGCCTGAACGAGATCAAGGAAATTCTTGCTCAAATGGGCCTCTCGCTGGGCATGAAGATCGACGAAAACGGCAACGCGGTCCCCGGACCCACCAGCATTCCTCCCGCCGCCGCCCTGGCCGCAAGCTATGGCCACTACGACGACGAGGACGAGCCGCTGGATTCGGTCGACCTCCAGTTGCCCACCGAGACCGAGAACTTTTAAGAGAGGGTTCAGGGGTCAGGGATCAGGGGTCAGTAAGCGCCGATTGCCACACTCGGAGAAAGCTGATCCCTGATCCCTGATTTCTAACCCTGAATGTCGAAAGAGAGAGTTTCATCATGCGCCATCGCAATGCAGGATTCAAGCTCGGACGCAACACCAGTCATCGCCGCGCGCTGCTGCGCAACCTGGTCACGTCCGTCATCATAGAGGACCGCGTAGAGACCACCGTTGCCAAGGCCAAGGCGGTCCGTCCGCTCGTTGAAAAGATGATCACCTTGGGCAAGAAGGGCGATCTGCACTCGCGCCGTCAGGCCCTCAGCTTTCTCATGACCGACCAGTCCGTGGAGCGGTTGTTCGATACTGTGGCCCCCCGTTACGGGGACCGCCAGGGCGGCTATCTGCGCATCGTCCGGACTGGATTTCAAAAGGGCGATGGCGCCGAAAAGGCCTTCATCGAACTCCTTGGCGCCGAGAAGCAGTTGGACGCCAAGCGCCAGAAGCGCGACGACGTCAAGGCCAAGAAGCGCGCCGAGCTCGAAAAACAGCTCGAAGAGCAGAAGAAGGAAGAAGCCAGCGAAGCAGCCGCATAACTCCGCGACTCTCTCGGCAGCAACACCCTTCCATTCAAGAAGGCCGCACGGGCGCATCCTTTAGCGGGGTGCGCCCGCGTTTGTTTGCGCGACTGCTCCGGAATATCGAACTACGGGCGATCGCCTCCGGATCGCTCGTACACGCAATTAACCAGGCTGGCCCGAAAGTCGTAGCAGGTTTCTGATAAAGAGCTTGACGATTGATGCCGCAAGCGCGGAGTATCCACTTGCCAATCCCCCGGTTGCGTTCATCGCTTCAGATTCCAAGCAGAAGCCGCGCAGTTGTGTGTCGTTGAAGAATACGGGTATAGCCCAAGGTAAGTCGAATATGCGAAACATTCGTGGTTTCATGGGATGCCTCGCCGTGAGCCTTCCTGTAATTCTGGTTGTGGCGACGGCCTCTGCCGCGTCGGCAACCACGCTTGCAATTACCACCAGCACATTGAATGCAGCGACCGTGGGTTCGGCCTACACTGCTTCTCTTGCCGCTACTGGCGGAGCCGCGCCTTATTCCTGGTCCGTCGCTGCGGGAAGCCTTGCCCCGGCAGGGATGAAACTGAGCATTGCCGGCGTGCTCAGCGGGACGCCAACCACGTCGAGCGGCGCCTCCGTTGCTGCTTTTACGGTTTCGGTCAAGGACTCCTCGACGACAATCCAAACGAAAACGGCGACGATCAGCATCAAGATCAACGCCGATCCGATGAGCATCTCCACAACATCGCTAACCACCGGTGTCGATGGCGCAGCTTACTCGCAACAGTTGAAGTCCAGCGGTGGCACCGGCACAGTGACGTGGAAGTTGAACACTGGAAGCTTGCTCGTGACAGGGGTGCAGTTGAGCGCAGCGGGCCTTGTCTCTGGAACACCGACAGCGTCAACCAACGGGGCCGGAAGCTTCGCGGTCACGGCCTCTGACTCGGCAAGTCCGGTGCACACAGCCACAAGCAAGATCGCCTATGTCATCAATCCCGCCATTGGCAGCTTCAAAGTCACCACACTCTCACTCCTGCCCGCCAGCCAGAATCTTCTTTACTCGGCGCAGCTTGGCTCCGCAGGTGGCACCGGCACTGTAACGTGGTCGCTGGCCAGCGGCGCCATTCTTCCCACCGGCCTTAAGCTCGCTTTGACTGGGCTCATCAGCGGTACGCCCACGGTTGTGGGCACCTCGAGCTTCTGGGTACAGGCGAAAGATTCCTCCACCACGCGGAAGACCGTGCAGGCCTTCCTGACTCTTGTGGTGCAGCCTGTTGCGGTAACAATTCTGCCGCTGAAGGCAAGCGTAGCGGCCGGCGGCAAGCAGCAATTCACCGCATCGGTATCGGGAACGACCAACACCGCCGTCAAGTGGAGCGTGAACAGCATCTCCGGTGGCAACTCAATCCTGGGCAGCATTTCAACTGCCGGCTTGTACGTTGCGCCGGCTACCGCACCAAGCCCAGCCGCGGTCACCATCACCGCGACAAGCACGGCTGCCAGTAACCGGAGCGCCTCGGCGCCGGTCACAATTACGTCTTCGCTCGCGCAGGAAGATTTCAACTACACAGGTACATACGCCACTTCGGCGCCCATAACCTATGTGAATATGCTTGGCAAGACCAGGACGATACAGGCTTACCCGGGCCAGGTCTTTGTTGAGGTGGCGCCTTCAACATCGAGTGCGACGGTTGCCGCCCACATACAGGCGCACGGCGGCTCCATCATTGCGCAATTGCCCAATGTCGGCATGTATTGGGCCGGCGTTACCGTGGGCGCCGAAGCAAAGTTCATCGCCGCGTTCATAGCGGACTCCGCACCGACGAACATCGCGCCTAACCCGGCTTTGTATCTTGGACAAACGGCTACAACTCCGACCGACCTGACCGTACCGCCGCAGGAAAGCAGCCCTGCGACGCTCTCATTCACTGAAGACGTCGCGGTGCTCGGCGACTTCAAGGCAGCCGGCGTTTGCAGCCCAACTGTCACGCACGGTTCCTGTGTGGGCGGTATTGTTCAGGCACTCTCCCCCGCAGTTCCCCTCACCGGCCAACCTGAGTTATCTGTCGCGAAGTTTCAAATATTCCGGAAGAATGTGTTGAATGGAAAGATAGAAGTTACTTACAATGATCTATTCTTTCAACTCAACCGGCTTCTTCTCGGCGCGGCATTCCAGGGAAAAACAAAGGTCGTGAATCTTTCCATCGTCGCTCCCCCTGACGACGGTATCGACCGTCACAGTTGCTTCACGGAGGCTTGCCTTGACTACCTGGATAACCAGGCGCTGCTGATGAGCGGGATATACGATCTTGCAAACCGGCTTGCCGACTATCGGCCGTATCTGGCCATTGCGCTGGCGGTGGGCAACTCGGGGCTTGACCTTTCTGCTTTTCTCGACGTCGAACTGGTGCTTTATCCAAACGCGAATGTCCTGGTCGTGGGCGGCCTTGACGAGGATATCGTCGCAATGCTCAACAAACAAGCACCGCCCGGGCCGCCGCCTGTGGGATACAACTCAGCGCGCGACGCTGGTTTCACAGGGTCGGCAATTCCAATTCTCTATGCTCCGGCCAAAATTGGCGGCAGTTCCGGAACTTCCTTTTCCGCGCCGCAAGCCGCATCTCGCATGGCGGCGTTGCTCCGCATCGATCCTTCATTGACCGGGCCGCAGTTGGTTGCCATGATGAAGGCCGGCTCAATCAATGTGACCGCCCCTGCTTCGAGCGTTTCCGGGCTCGCCAGTTACGATCTGCTTCCTTCCATTGAACAGGCTTTGTTTCCCCCGCCGGCCACCTACACTGCTCCTTTCAAGGCCTCCACCACCTTTAGCAATATTGGCTGCTCTGGAACCATCAGCATCGACGGCACCCTGACAATGAAGCCTCGCGGGAATCCCTATCTTCCCACCACCGGCGTTCCTGCGATCAGTGCCGCTCCCAACCCTTCTTATTACTTGTCGCTCCTCTCCGGCACCATCGCGTTCAACGGCACTTTAGGGCTTGTGGAGAATTCCACCTGCCCCAGCGGAAGCGGAACTGTCGCCGCAACCGGCCCGGTCGCCGGCGCGTTCCAATCCTTTCAAGGGCAGGTTCAGCCCATTTTGACTATCCCGGTCACAGGGGGAACCACCCAGGTATCCTGGACCATCGGTGTAAGCTTCGTCGACGGCTCAATCAGCCCCGACCTCAAGACTTTGACCGGCGTTGCCTCGTCGATAGTGTGCCAGGGATGCACAACGGTTCCGGGCACAATTACGTTCACCAAGCAATGACGGTACGGACGCTGCGGATGAACAGCCGGCTGATCCCAGCGTTTGAAGAGCAGTGCTTGAGAAAGCGCTGGAAGTCGACAAATCCGCGCCCCAAACGAACAATCCCGGTGAAACCCAGCGTTGATGGTCACGTTCGGCAGTCTGTGTCACACTGAAAGAGCAACCGGCACCGGAACCCGGCACCAATCCTGCGTAGACCGGGATGAATCGATTTCCGTCTTCATGTTGTTGTTGTTAAACTATTTACACCAAATTCGGGCCTGTAGCTCAACGGTTAGNNGGACTCATAATCCCTTGGTTCGGGGTTCGAATCCCTGCAGGCCCACCATTCGATTCAACAACTTGCAGCATTTTCCCGCCCCGCGATTAGTCCGTGTGACGTGGATTGTGACGTAACAGCACGGGGCCCTGTTTCTTGCTTGCTGGCTGTGGCCTTTCGTTCACTATCTTCCGCACGTTTTCCAGGCTCGGATGCTGATAGATCATGGCCGTCTGCGCGTTGGTATGGCCCAAGGCACGCATAACCAGCGATAAATCACCCGATGCCCCCATTACTTTGGTCGCGAACGTGTGGCGGGCACTATAGAGAACGATTTCCTTGGACACCCCTGCGGCTTCACGTGCTTCCTCGAATGCCTTGGCCACAGTGCCAATGTGGCCGGTGACGGAATCGGACGGAAAGACCCACCCTTCCGTCTGGCCACTCCGCCGAGCGTCGAGAGCCGCTATGACTCGTTCACTCATTGGAATGTACCGCCGGGAGCGTGGAGTCTTGCCTCGCGGAATAAAAATCATCCCGCGATCCCAAGTAATGTCTTCCCATCGCATCTGAAAGACCTCCCCTGGGCGCATTCCAGAATCGAGAATGATCGTCAAAACGTCCCGGAGCGGTTGCTTTGCCTCCGCGAGCAATTTGATTTCCGTCTCGTCGTCAATGATGGCCGAACGCCCCTCTTCCTTTACCAGCTTGATTCGGGGTGCTGCCGCAATCACCCCCCACTCCGCCGCCTTGCCCAACATCCTCCGTAACGTTCGCAATGCCCGGTTCGCATTCGCTGGCGAATGGTTGAACCGGAGTGCTTCCGCTTCGTCCGTGGTGATGTGGGCGAGCCGCATGCCGGAAATGGGTTTCTCAGAGAGCATTCTCCATCCAGATTCGTAGTAGTGCTTTGTCTCCGCTTCCAGACGAGTGCTCTTCACCCAATCCAGAAAGCGTTTCGAGAACTCGGCCAATGTCAACGCTCTGCGCTTAACAGTCAGTTTCCGTTGTTTCGCCTCATTCATCAATTTGGCTTCGATCATCCGTGCCCGCGAAAGAACGTTCTCCCTCGTGGTGCCCCGGTATCGTCGCCCATCCATTGCGAAGTCGTAGTGAAAGACTCCGCCCCGCTTATAGAGAGCCATCGTGCTCCTCCATGAAAGCCCGCACGGAAGGAATGCGACGGTTCTTTTCAACGTACCGAAGTACGTCGCCCACATCATACCGGATCGACCCTTCAAGTTTGTGCCAGACGGGGCCAATTCCGACATTGCGCCAATATCGGAGCGTTCCTTCGGGGATGCTCAACATCTCGGCGACCCGCTTGCCCGTAAGAAGCTCGACTGTTTTCATCGCCCACATCCCCCAGTTGCAAGCGTCCAACGACGCTCCTTTAGCGTTGGTAATATATCGTGGCCACTGCAATTTAACCGCGTAGATATTTCCCGAATTAAATGTGTGGAATCCGTTCTGTTCCGCGCCGCTGCGTGCGTCCGTGGACCCAAGAAAAGAGGGACGTGCAGCAAACGCGCTGTTTCCTCAACCGTCATTAAATCGGAATTCCAATCATTTAATTCCATACGTTCCCCCCCACGTGCGACAGAAAAAATTCAAAACAATTGCCCATTTGTGCGACCAAAATAAACGCAGGAATTAAATCAATTCGCTGCATTTATGGTGAATTAATTAAATGGGTGTGCACGCCTGCGCATCACAAGGCTGCTCAACCATCTCAAATGCCGCTAGACACCCATCCGAGTCCAAATCAGTTCGCGCCGTGGCGCAGCTCCGAATCATGGCGGAGGTACTGGACCTTACCGGCTCGGTTTCCAGCAGCCCGATCAGGATGTTCGTAACGGATACACTGGGCAATCCGTACGACGACGCGGAGTGGACTCCAGGGGTACTCGCTGCGATTGGAAAATCGCGTAAGGATGCCAACAAGATTAAGCGCGAAGAGACGATCACCGTCGTGATAGGCAATCCCCCGTACAAAGAGAAGGCCAAAGGCCGCGGCGGTTGGGTCGAGAATTCCAATCCCAATACAACCGAGCTTGCCCCTCTAGTTGCATGGATGCCGCCAGCCGCATGGGGCGTAGGAGCACACAGCAAGCCCCTGCGCAATCTCTATATCTATTTTTGGCGTTGGGCCACTTGGAAGGTCTTCGATCAAAGCTTGGACAACAACACCGGAATCGTTTGCTTCATTACCGTCGCAGGCTTCCTTGGTGGTCCAGGATTCCAGAAGATGCGCGACTATCTTCGTCGCAAATGCGACGATATTTGGGTCATCGATTGCTCTCCGGAAGGCCACCAGCCGGAAGTCCCCACCAGGATATTCCAAGGCGTCCAACAGCCTGTTTGCATTGTGATGGTCTCTCGCTCCAAAAAGGCAAGTCCAGAGACGCCTGCTAGAGTCCGCTTTCGCGCACTGCCCACGGGCAAGCGGGAAGTAAAGTTTGCTGCCCTTCATGGTATTCATCTGAAGGATGCAGAATGGATTGATTGCCCGACCGAATGGCGTGCGCCATTTCTTCCTGAGTCGCACGGAGCCTGGGCTGCCTTCCCAGCTTTGGAAGACCTCTTCGTATACAACGGCTCTGGCGTAATGCCTGGAAGAACCTGGATTATTGCGCCAGACGCAGAATCACTCGAAAGGCGCTGGGAAAAGCTCTTGAAAGCTCCCGATGCGGAAAAGGAAAAACTGTTCCATCCACACCTGCGCGGAGGAACCGTTGGAGATAAGCACAGCAAGGAGGTCGTCCCAACGCCATTGCACGGCTTTCCAGCGCATCCAATTCCCGTCGCAGACGAGGAACCGATGAAGTCTCACGCATCTCCGATCCAATACGGCTTCCGATCTTTCGACCGCCAATTCATCATCCCCGACGCTCGTGTTATTAATCAGCCCAATCCAGAACTCTGGCTTTCTAGGTCCAAAGACCAGATATATCTGACGGCCTTTAGTGAGGAGAAGCCAACATCCGGGCCTTCACTTACATTTACCGGGTTTATTCCAGACCTTCATCACTACAAGGGTTCGTTCGGCGGTCGAGCTTTTCCCCTTTGGCGCGACAACGGTGCTCAGAACCCGAACCTGCCGCCAACCTTGCTACAGTTCCTCGGCGCCAAGCTCGGAACCGCCAAAAGCCCGGAAGACCTCATGGCTTATATCGCCGCTGTTGCCGCTCACCCTGCATACACAGCGAAATTCCAAGACGACCTTTCAACGCCGGGCCTTCGGATTCCACTGACCGCCGACCCCAAGCTCTTCGCCGAAGCCACTGAACTGGGCCGAAAAGTGATCTGGCTCCACACCTTCGGTGAGCGCATGACAGACCCGGACCACGGAAGGCCCACTGGGCCACCGCGTCTGCAAGTTGGAATTGCACCCACCATCCCCAAAGAGGGCGCAATCTCCAACCAACCGGACCAGATGCCCGACACTATCGGCTACGATGCTGGCAAGCAAAGACTGCTGGTTGGGCACGGCTTCATCGACCGCGTTCCACTCGCCGTCTGGAGATGTGAAGTCTCCGGGAAGCAGGTCCTCCTCCAGTGGTTCAGCTACCGCAAAAAGAACCGCGAAAGGCCAATCATCGGCGACCGCCGCCCACCCTCCCCGCTCGGCGACATACAGCCGGACCACTGGCTCCCGGAATACACCACGGAGCTGCTGAACGTTCTTAACGTTCTGGGCATCCTAGTCGAACTTGAACCCAAGCAGGCTGGCCTGCTAGAGAAAATCTGCGCCGGTCCGCTGATTTCCGAAGCAGACCTCAAGGCGGCCGGCGCCTTGGAAATCCCAATCGTTCCCAAGATATCAAAGACTAAAAAGCAAAAGCCTCTACATCTGTTCAACGAGTGACTGGCTGCAATTCATTCTGTGATGGTTATTCGTCTTGGTGCGACGCGGCACAGGGCTGTGCTCAGAGGCTAAGAAAGGACTTAGAAACCGGCGACCTCTGCCTCGTTTGGGCAGAGGTCGCGGTCAAATCAGGTNNGCAGTTACGAGTTGTCTCTTCACTGTCACGACAGTATCCGCCCTCCACAATGAGCAAGGTTCGACCACGGACTTTACCTGCTAAGATGGGCGCCAGCATCAGTATGAGCGGAGCCCATCTACCGGCAATGACGTGGCACGATTATCACGAAGCAACAAAGCATAGCGTTGAATCGCTCCGGCGAGCGCGGCATGTTCTCGACTGGGTTAACATGCCAGATCCGTTTCGTCACTACGAGGGCATCCCGGTTCTCGATCTGCCGGCAGATCCGTCCGCCCCTGAAATTCCGGCACTCGACGTGCTTCAGGGCACCTTTGGAAGCACGTCCGCGGGTGACGGACCGACTTTCCTCTCGCAAATACTTTTCTATAGCGCCGCGATAAGCGCGACCAAGCGTGTCCCGTCCAACGGATATAAATACGCCTTAAGAGTGAATCCGTCCTCTGGGAATTTGCACCCGACGGAATTCCACTTTATGACACGGGGTCTGAAGGAGTGGCCAGATGGGCTGTATCACTACGATCCATCAAGACACATGGCGGAGCAGCGCGGGCGCGGTACTTTTGAAATGGGACTGGCCAGCGGCCCTGCGCCAATTGTGTTCGTTCTGACGAGTATTGCGTGGCGTGAGGCATGGAAGTATGGTGAGCGGGCATATCGGTACTGCTTGCACGACATAGGGCACGCCTGGCAGGCGCTTGCTCTTTCCGCTCGGGCTATCGGATGCGATACTTTTGCGGTCGGAAATTTCGTGGACGATGAACTCGCCCAGCTTTGTCGCCCGAATTCGGATGAATGGCCAATGCTTATGGTCAGCCTGCACGGCGAGTCCATTCCAGTGCGCGAAGCAGACGCTAGCAAGACCGTGTGGTTCGGCGGGCAGGCGAACCTGCTTTCGAAGGAGACGATTGCTCAGCCACTGATTGACTGCATCCACTTCGCCACAAAGCGAAGCAGCAGCGGGAGCAGTGGTATCTCTTTCGCAGAGCCGACCCCTTCTGGCTCCGGCGAGATTGAGCTGCCTCCCCCGGCTTCATCGATCCGCCGCTTTGGCGAGGTTGCCAGAATGCGACGTTCGGCGCTCGACTTCCTGGGTGGGATGCAATCGATGACATTGGCGGAGCTCTCGGCCATCCTCGCGGTCACAGCCCAGCCATTGGCGGCTGACTTCGCCGGCACGCGTTTCATTCAGCTGTATTTGTATGTTCACCGTGTCGATGGGCTACTACCCGGCGTCTACAAGTTTTGGCCGGAGTGTGCCGAGTTGGAGCAGGTGAAGAGTGGCGACCAGCGCGTAGCGGCCGCTGCTCTGAGCCTCGGGCAGGACCTGGCCGGTAACGCCTGCGTGACCTTTTCGATGATTGGCGATCTCGATCATGCCGCTGGCACATACGGAGACCGTGGTTATCGCTATGTGCATTTTGAAGCCGGCGCTATTGGCCAACGTCTGTATCTCGCCGCTGAGGCACTTGGGTTGGGTGCAACCGGTATCGGTGCCTTCTACGATGATGAGGTGCACCGTCACCTCAACTTGACGCCGAAACAAGGACAGGTCGTATACCATTTTGCGATTGGTTATCCGGTCCCCGATCCGCGCATTTCGGCATCAAACGATCGGCAGGAGGACTCCAGCGATTCGAATGCTCTTTGCCCGAGCGTCCAGCGACGCTCGCAGCACGAGTTTTCTAGGCTCGCAGGGGCGTATCTATTCCGAATCGCTCACAATTTGAGGATTGCGCAAGAATTTGCGTTTTGGGATGGTTCAGGCATTCGCGACGCGCTGTTCGGCATCTCTTGCGTTAGCCTGGACGGCAAACCTAATGTGAACCTGTTCCGTGCAATCGGCGCGAGCCCGCAGGAAAGCGGCCATGTAGGCATGTGCTACCCGCTTCCAGACCATAGGCCGCGCATAAAGGTAGGCGCGTTCGCGCATAGCCTGACGTGCTTCGTCATCGTCCAGTAGTGCGATCGTCGCTCTTGCGATGGCTGCTGGACTTTCAAACGGCACCAGCATTCCGCGTCCTTGGTCCAGCACTTCTGCGGCGTGCCAGTATGGGGTGGAGATAATGGCTTTCCCGGTGCCCATGGCATACGCCAGGGTTCCCGATACAGCTTGCGCTTCATGACAGTAGGGCGTGATGTAAATGTCGGCCGAGCCGACCAGCGCAGCCATCTCTTCAGGAGCGACAAACCGATTCACGAACAGGACTTGCCGTTCCACACCATTCTTCTTTGCCAAGGCCTGAAGCTCAAGCCGGTAGCGATCTCCTTCACGGGCTCGGATCTGCGGGTGAGTGGCGCCTGCAATCATGTAGACAACATTGCTGTGACTGGTCAGGATGCTCGGCATGGCCTGGATCACGTTTTCAAACCCTTTGTTAGGAGACAGCAGACCAAACGTGAGAAGGACACTCTTGCCCTGGCAAGAGAAGCGATCCTTATACAGGTCCGGCTTCTCAAAAGGCAGCTCGGGAATGCCATGAGGAATCAGGTCTATTTTCTCGGCCGGAACCCTGAACACCTCCTGCAAAACATGCGAGGAATATTGGCTCATCACGATAAGGCGCTCGGAGCGTGCGGCAATCCTGTGCATCACAACCCGTTGATCCAGATTCGGCTCACGAAGCACCGTATGCAGAGTTGAGATTACCGGCATCTGAAGATTCTTCAGCAAATCTATGATGTGGCTTCCCGACTTGCCTCCGAAGATTCCAAATTCATGCTGTAAGCAAACCAGATCGACATCGCTTGCATTCAAGAAGTCAGCTGCTGCTCTGTAAGACGAAAGATCGCCTTCTCTGATCTCGAATCGCACCCGTTCCGGATATGTGTAAGATGATTGCCCGTCGTTGACAGCTACCACCGATAGCTGTGCCGCTCCGTACTCGGCAGAGATCGCATCGCATAAATCTGTCGTGAAGGTCGCAATTCCACACTGCCTCGGAAGGTGATTCCCAATCACCGCTATCTTGAGTGGACGTAGCGGGCGAGGGGTAAGTTGAAGAAAGGAACCCGGATCAACTCCGAAAATCTTGTGCAGCGCTTCGCGATAGATGAGACGGTTTGATTGCAATTTCAAAGAAGTATTTAAGGCGGCCATTCCGCATGTCTCCCATGATCGTCGGGTGGTGATTGAAAACACTCTAAGCCTGCAGAGGGGGGTGGAGGCGCTTCGCGACTTCAAGGGATCTTTCAGAGGCTGCCATTGAGTAGTCCTGAGCCCTTGACCTCTGCTCTTCCGCATCTGCAGTTTTCCACACTGCATCTGAAAACGCTGAGCAATCGTGTACATCACCGCAAGAATGCTTCAAATAGGTTTCGGTTCCTGGTTGGACCACTGAGGCTATCACCCTGTTTCTAAACAATGTGCAGCATGCGTTCTGCTCACAATTGACCGGACTTCCGGTCGTGTTCTCTTGGAAAGTACTCGTGGCGTCCCCCTGCGATAACCGGCCGCATCTGGGAGCGCTGAGGAATGAACTATGAGCGCAACCGCGGTTCCGGGCTGAAATGTCCCTGATGAGAAAGACTCAGGTCTCCGGAGCCAGAGCCGGAACAGGAAGCGAGCAGGCCTAAATGAATTTGCAATTGCTGAAAGACACCGCGAAGTTGCTCTTCGCCGATCACAAGGGCCTGCTTGCAATGGATGAGAGCAATGGGACCTGTAACAATCGCTTCGAAAAGTTTGGAATTCCGCAGACCGTGGAAGCTCGAAGAGCTTACCGCGAATTGATTGTGACCACTCCAGGGCTGGGTGAGTCGATCGGCGGCGCAATCCTCTACGACGAAACCATTCGTCAGCAGAAGAGCGACGGAACACCCTTTCTCGAAGTCCTCATTGAGGCGGGTATCACTCCCGGCATCAAAGTGGACACAGGCGCCAAGGAATTGGCCGGCCATCCGGGTGAAAAGGTCACAGAAGGCCTGGACGGATTGCGCGATCGCCTGCAGGAATATTTTCAAATGGGAGCGCGCTTTGCCAAGTGGCGCGCCGTGATTGCCATCGGTCGTGGGCTTCCGAGTTGGGGCTGCATTGAAGCCAATGCCTATGCTCTGGCTCGCTATGCGGCGCTGTGCCAGGAGGAAGGCCTCGTTCCTGTAGTCGAACCTGAGGTCGTCATGGATGGAGAGCATACGTTGGAACAGTGTTGCGAGGTCACCGACGAAGTGCTGCGCACGGTGTTCAGCGAGCTGTTCGCGCAAAGAGTGGTTCTGGACGGCATGGTCCTGAAGCCCAATATGGTGCTTCCCGGAATCTCCTGCACGATTCAGCCGACATTGGACGAGGTAGCTGACGCCACTGTGAACTGTTTCTTGCGATCCGTCCCCGCTGCTGTCCCGGCGATTGCGTTCCTGTCAGGCGGCCAATCCGCTGAATTGGCCTCGGCTCGCTTGAATGCGATGAACGTGCGATTCAAGTCGCGGCTGCCGTGGGCCTTGGCATTTTCATTTGCTCGCGCCATCCAGCAGCCGGCCTTGGAAATTTGGAATGGCAGCCAGGTCAATGTCGGGACAGCCCAGCAAGCTTTGTATCATCGGGCTCGTTGCAATCAGGCTGCGCGGCGTGGCGAATACTCATCGGATATGGAGAAATAATGACCGGAAACTAGCACAACCCCGAAGGGAACAGTAGCAGCAGTGGCGAACCCGATCCAGGGCCCTACTGGAGGCGGATGCATCGTGACTGGCGTTTCTGGATAGACGCTGTATTTATGGGAGCCGTGCTCGCTATCTATGTTTTGAGTGGCGATCTGGCGTGGGTTCCAAATGGCCATCGGCAACCTGCGATGCCTGCGAGTGCTGCGAATTGAGTTTTCGATGATAAGAGACGGTCAGCAAACAATGGGCAAAGCACAGTTGTATCCTCTCCGGTTCGACCCAATCTATCAGTATCGGTTGTGGGGTGGCCGGCGCTTGTCTCGGTTGCTCTCCGCGCCGCTTCCGAGCGATGGACCAGTCGGCGAAGCGTGGGTGCTGAGCGACCGCACCGATCACCAAAGCCTGGTTACGAATGGACCACTTAAGGGCCAGACGCTTGGACAAGTGATGGAGCAGTTCCGAGAGCAGCTGATGGGAAAGTTGTCTTCGCGCTTCAGCCGCTTTCCACTGCTGCTCAAGTTTCTCGACGCGTACGAGATGCTTTCTGTCCAGGTACATCCGAGCGACGCGCACCCAGAGCTGATTCCAGCGGGGGATACTGCAAAAACCGAAGCATCCGTTGTGATTGAAGCTGAGAAGGGAAGTCAAATTTATGCTGGCCTGAAATCGGGCACAACTGCCGGCAGTCTGAGGGAATCGCTGAACGACGGAACCATTGCGGAACAGCTTGTAAGCATTTCCCCGAAGCCGGGTGTTGTGTCGATCCCTGTAAAAGGGCCTGACGATACCGGTGTGGTCATCAAGACTATCCTTGCCTGCCTGGGTGACAAGTGAGCCTGGCAGATGGAGCAACCGGGCGAGGAGACTCGATGAGCGGATTCAAGTTGAAGCGTCTGGGTATCATCATGGAAGCCGAGCCGGGTAATCCGCATGAGGTGGAAGGGGTTTTAAACCCCGGAGCCGTACGCGGCCCTGATGGCGAACTCTATCTCTT
>PLZC01000211.1 GCA_003151985.1 Acidobacteriaceae bacterium | reverse complement strand
CTCTGCCGGAGGATACTTACTCGCAACTATTCATGCCGCATAACGTTGCAATCATCAACAGACCGGGACAAGGCATCGTTTTCGGAGACGTTCCAACCCTGGAGAGTTCGATTCGCCATGAAGAAAGTCATACTGGCCGCATTGCTTGGATTCACGTTGTTACCTGTGTCCACATTTGCGCAGGTTTCTATTCGTATTGGGCCACCGCCCCCGGTCTACGAGCGGCGCGGCCCGCCACCGGAACGAGGATACGTTTGGATCGGCGGCTATCATCGCTACGAAGGCGACCACTACGTTTGGACACCAGGCCGCTGGGATCGTCCTCCGCGCGCACATCAACGTTGGGAATCGCACCGCTGGGAACGCCACCATGGCGAATGGAGGCTGAGGGAAGGGCACTGGCGGTAATTGGAAATCGGTAGAGCAAGAAAAGCGGGGCGCAAGCCCCGCTTTTCTGTTATGCCGACTGGAACGCTAAGCGGGCGGTTAGCTGATCTCAATCACATCGGTCGCAGCGGCAGCCGCGGCTTCGGCACGTTCCATCAGCTTTTCCGCGATGGCGTAGAACTCCGCAGCCTGGGGGCTTTTGGGGCCGGCCAGAGCGACGGGCAGGCCGCGGTCGCCTCCTTCGCGGATGGCCGGCACAAGTTCAATCGATCCCAGGAACGGAACATTGAACTGCTTGGCTGTGCGCTCGGCTCCTCCCCTGGAGAATATATCGATCTCCTTCCGGCAGTGAGGGCAAGTGAAATGGCTCATGTTCTCGACGATGCCGAGGATCTCGACATTGACCTGCGCAAACATCTCGATGGCTTTGCGCGCATCCTGCAAGCTGACGTCGCTGGGCGTTGAGACCACAACCGCGCCGGTGAGGGGTACGGTCTGCACCAGGGAAATTACAACATCGCCGGTGCCCGGCGGCAGATCGACGACGAGGTAATCCAGTTCTCCCCAATCCACCTGCTGTAGAAACTGGCGGATGATCTGGTGCAGCATGGGGCCGCGCATCACCATGGGCTTGTCGCCGGGGGAGATGTAACCGATGGAGATGGTCTTGATGCCGTGGGTCAGGTTGGGCTCGATGCGGTTTTCGGCGCCGACGCGCGGCTGTGCGCTCGAACCCATCATCAGGGGGACATTGGGGCCGTAGATGTCGGCGTCGATGAGGCCCACGCGCTTACCGAGGCGGGAGAGCGCAACAGCCAGGTTGACGGCGACCGTGGTTTTGCCAACCCCGCCCTTGCCGGAACCGATGGCGACGATTTTCGAGACGCCCGGCAAAGCGACAGGCGAAGGCATGGCTTGGGAATGCGCCATAATCTCTGATTACTCCTTTGAAAAACTTGAAGATGAATATCAATCTTGCTCAGGCAAGAGTGTAGGGGCGAAGGCTTTGTAACAGGGCACGACTTCAGTCGTTCCGCAAACGCTGCAAAATACGCGTGGGCTTTAGCCCCTGAGGGAATGTTCCTTCCTCAACTCCACTCTTTCTCCCGCACAAAGCCCGTCGCCGGAGCTAGGTCGATATTCATCAACTTGAAATAACAGTGTAGTTCGTTTACTCCAATGCAGCCAGGGCTGCTTCCTCGGCAGTGGCGGCGTGGCGTGCCTTGCTGCGGCGGGCCGATTCGGCCTCCCGATGCTCTCTGCGGAGCAGCGCGTCTGCATGGCGGCGAATCTCGTTCGGCGTCTCCAAAATCAGTTGAGGAACCCGCAGGCGGTGCCCTTCTTTGTCCACGGCCACAAAAACCAGGTAGGCGCTCGCCACATGCAGTTGATTGCCGGTTTGGGTGTTCTCCGCCCACACCTTCACCCCCACCTCCATTGACGTTGTAAATGCCCGATTCACGCTGGACTTGAGGGTAACCAAGTCGCCAAGCCGCACCGGCTGGATGAAGTCGATGTGGTCCATGGCCGCGGTCACCACGTAGGTGCGAGAGTGCCGGAAAGCCGCCATGGCGCCGGTAAGGTCGATGAAATGCATCAGCCGTCCGCCCAGCAGGTTGCCCAGGATGTTGGTGTCGTTGGGCAGGATAATCTCTGTCATCTCCGACTGCGTGCTGGCCACAGTGCGCCCGGCAATGGCTGTTTCTTCGCTGGTGCTCATTCAGTGGTTGCTCCGTTCCTTTGCGTTGCGACCGATCAGCCCCATGCGTGCAGCCAGATTCCGGTTTTCGACCAGCTAATATGAAAGCTGGCGAGACCCGGAGTGGGACCCTACTGTTCCAGTTTCGGCAATCGCCGCCAATTGTGCAAATCCACACCGCCGGATATCGAAATCTCCGGCCAATTCGAGTGAAATGGACAAGATCGCAGCACTCAAAGAAATTCTGGAACTGGACCCGAAGAACAGCTTTGCCCGTTACGGAGTAGCCATGGAACTGGCAAGCCGGGGCGAAATTGACCCTGCGCTGGCAGAGTTTGCAACCTTGCTCGAGAACGATCCGGACTATACGGCCGCCTACTTTATGGCCGCCCAGACCCAGGCCACAGCGGGGCGTACGGCGGAGGCCCAGGAGCAACTGAAAGCCGGAATCTCCTGTGCCCGAAGGACTGGTAACCTCCACGCCCTGAGCGAGATGCAGGCTATGCTCGACGAACTCGACCGGTAGCTTTTTCGCCGCGAGCGCTCTAAGGGATTGTCCCGGCGCAAGATGCACCGGATTTTACCGGACTTGACAACAACCTCGGTTGCCGGTGAGGCGTCTATATTATTGATATGGCTAAGTATTCGATCGTCGTGCCGTTCCACAACGAAGAGGAGAATGTTACCGCCCTGTACGCACGCCTGAAACAGGTGATGGAGCAGGTGGGCGAGACCTTCGAGCTGGTGTTGGTGGACGATGGGTCCAATGATCGCACTTATAGACTCCTCGAAGAGATTGCCGCCGTGGACAGCCGTGTGCTGGTGGTGAAACTGAGGCGGAATTTTGGGCAGACCTCAGCCTTGGCTGCGGGATTCGACAACGCCTCGGGCGAGTTTATTTTGGCCATGGACGGGGACTTGCAGCACGATCCGAATGACATCCCCGCCTTCCTGGAAAAGCTTGAAGAGGGCTTTGACGTAGTATCCGGATGGCGCAAGGATCGCATCGACAACTTTGTTATGCGGCGCATTCCGTCTCGCTGCGCCAACTGGCTTATTGCCAAGCTATCGGGCGTGGATATTCACGATTTCGGCACTACATTCAAGGCCTATCGCCGCGAAGTGATTCGCAATATTCCGTTGTATGGGGAGATGCACCGCTTCATTCCCGCGCTCGCCAGTTGGTACGGCGCGTCGATTTGTGAGATTCCCATCAAGAACGTGAATCGCGAGCGCGGCAAGAGCCACTATGGAATCGGGCGGACCTTTCGCGTCCTTTTCGACCTCATGACGATTCGCTTCCTGCTCAAGTACATGGGCCGCCCGCTGCACTTCTTTGGCGGATTGGGCGCATTGGGCATGATTCTAGGTAGCGCAATCTCGCTTGCTCTGGCCGGGATCAAGATCATGCACCCCCACCAGAGTATGATGCTCGCGCACGGACCCCTGTTCGTGATTGGCGCGGTGTTGATCGTAGCCGGTATTCAAATGCTGGCCATCGGCCTGCTGGGCGAGTTGCAAGTGCGCCACCACTTCACAAGCCAGCATCCCACGCCCTATGCCATCGACCGGGTGATACGACTGCGCGCCCCGGAAGATTCGAGGCTAATGTCGGAGAGGCCGGACACGAACTTCTAAACTCGACTCACAAGGTATCAAAAAAGTTACGGGCGGCCATCAATGGCCGCCCGCATCATTTGATCCAATGAGACTACGCAGTAACCGGTTCGCTCGCGTTGACTTTAACCGGGGTCAACCAGCCAAAGCGGTCAGGTCTCAAGCCGTTCGCGATGCCGAGAAATTCATCCTTGATCTGTTTGGTGATCTCACCCGGATTGCCATCTCCGATGAGGATGCGGTCAATGGACCGGATAGGAGAGACCTCTGCAGCGGTGCCGGTGAAGAAAACCTCGTCGGCGATGTACAGCAGTTCGCGCGGGAGACTCTGCTCAGCGACTGTGAGGCCGAGGTGACGGGCGATGGTCAGGACGCTGTCGCGCGTGATTCCGGAGAGCGCTGAATTTGCCAACGGGGGCGTATAAAGCACTCCATTGCGGACAATAAAGATGTTCTCGCCCGAGCCCTCGCTGACCAGGCCGTTGACGTCCAGGGCGATGCCCTCGGCATAGCCGTTGACCTCGGCTTCCATGTGGACAAGCTGCGAGTTCAAATAGTTGCCGCCGGCTTTGGCCAGGGCGGGCACGGTATTCGGCGCCAGGCGATTCCAACTGGAGATGCAAACATCCGCGCCACCGTGGCCGGCGATGTACTTGCCCCAGGGAAAATTGGCGACATAAACTTCAATGGGAGAGCCCTTGGGACTGACCCCGATTTCGCCATAGCCGCGCAGCGCTATGGGCCGGATGTAGCAGGGAGCAACCCCATTTGATTCAATTACATCTACAACTGCCGCGCAAAGCTCGTCGAGGGTAAACGGGAGATCCATGCGGTAGATTTTGGCTGAATCCAGCATTCTCTGCATGTGTTCCGGCAGCCTGAAGACTGCGGATCCCTGCGGCTGCGCGTAGCAGCGGATTCCCTCAAATACGCTGGAGCCGTAATGAATCACGTGGCTCATTACGTGGATGGTGGCCTGCTCCCAGGGAATAAGCTTGCCGTTGTGCCAGATTTTCTCGGTAGTTTGGATAGGCATGTGGGTCTAGGTGCTCCTTGATCGCGTTGGACGCCGATACACTTCAGATTATCGCGATTCGGGGTGACCTGTCACGGAACGGAGTGCGCTTTCGAGTGGAGGGTTCCATGGTTGACACTCAGGGAGACCGCCGGCAGGCGTAAAAGCCTGCTTCTGAGGAGTCTCCGCAGGCGCCACTAATGGCAACTTACAGATCCGGCGACGTGAGTTGGCAGTGCGCGACCACCGATCCGATTTCATAGTACTCAATTTTAAAACCGATGCGATGCACCAGTTCCTCGATCCACGGCTTTGTGACAGGAGTATTGTGAAGTTCCATTACGACAATCGTTTTTTTCGTTCCGCCATTTTTAAACAATGCATCCAGGACTTCGACCTCGGCGCCCTCGATATCCAATTTGATCAGTTTGAGCATTTCCTGATTTGACGGTAAATATTGAGCAATGGCCCGGCAGTCTACTTCTATTGATCTTTCGGCGGGAAGGCCGTCAGAGAAACTACCCTGATTTGCCGCTCGAAGAAAGAAGCGCTTACTCCCGTCGATTGCGGCCAATGCCGCCCTTTCGACTCGAACGAGGGTCTCGACCCGATTTGCCTTCAAGTGAGACTTGATCGCTTCAAGATTTGAAGGGACAGGCTCGAATGCAATGATTTGGGCAGCAGGCCATCTTGTTGCCACAGCCACTGAAAAAAGGCCCGTGTTCGCTCCGCCATCGATGACGAAGTCCGGCTGTGGAAGCTGATCGAGCCGGTAACGATCGTCAACCGCCAATTCCAAGGCCGACTGAAGATCGCTGTCGATATGTTCCCAACGAAGAAAACCAGTCAGACGGCGATTTCCGATTCTGTAGCGATAAGTTACGCGGGTGCCGGGGGCGAGCAGCTTTAGAAGTCCGTGGGCCCAGGGCCTCGTGTGCGGGCGGCTATTTGCGAGAACCGTGAGGAGCATCTTAACTAAACTGAGTCCCGATAGCGACGCAATGACAGTTCTCGCCCTGATAAAGCGGCCACCGGTCGAAGTTGAATCTTTCATTGATAATCCTTTTATTGGGCGCTGAGACGATGATATTCCAAGGCCCGTGAATAATCTCGAAAGTGCAGAGACAGGTTTGTACTATTGCGCGATTCGATTCCATCCAACCTGCGGTTGCGTACCCTTCAGGCCGTTTTCACAATGATTGCGTGGCCGTTGAGGTTTTGGATCACGAGTTTGTCACTATCCCTTTGGGATTCGGCGACCAGGATCGGGATGCCATCGCAAGTGTCGAAACCAAAATCGTCGAAGACCGCCATGCCACCTACCGGCATGCGCGGCCAAACGAAATCAAACACATCCTTCGCCGACTGATAGACATCCACATCGATATGAACGAAAGAGAAGGTTTCGTTCTCGACTGCTTCCAAATGATCGTCGGGAAATATGCCGGTAAGAATCTTGAAATTTTGGCATCCCAGGCCGGACAACAAATCACGAACAAGCTGTTCCGACGTGTCGGCATGTTCGCCGCCACTGTAAGACGTGTCCTTGTCCGTGGCTTTACAAACCCCTTTGAAGGTGTCGCAGAGATAGACAATGGGGTTCTTCGGAAGATTCTTGGCCCGCCGGCAAATGAGGGCGCCAGTTCCACCGCGCCAAACCCCGACTTCAAGAATGTTGCCGGACAGGTGGCCCAATTGGCTTACCAGTTCCCACAACTCGTAGCAGCGGAGCCTGTCCACAAGCGTGTTGGGCTTGATGCGGTCAAAGACCGTCGCAAATTCCAGATCGTCGAGCCAGGGTGAATACGATGCAACCGGCCTCACCGGGCCGTAGTGCTTTCCGCCCACAACCTTGGGCTTAATCCTGTGGCTGACCTCATATCCGAGTGCACCGATCGCCCTTTTGGCTAGTTGTTTAACTGACATATAAAAAATAGGCCTCCTGATTTCTGCCCGCACCCGGTTGCAGTATATCGCTCGCCGAGTTGAATACCGGCATTCCGGCGGGCACGAATGTAATCGGACGAGGTTGTCACGCGTCAGGACTGCTACGTGCGCAAGAGGTCGACATCCGATAAATTGGCGCTCAATCGAGCCTTTCTCGCCGCGTCGTCAGGCGGGAATAACCTGGTTATGTCCGCGAGCTCCCTGGTCACCCACTCGACCGAGATATCGTCCAGGAGGTAGCCAGGAGGCGCCTTCTCCACATCGGGGCCGCGTAGTATCCGCATTTTGGCCCGGCCCTCGACCAGCCATTCAAGTGGTTTCTCCCAGGCCAGTCCCAGGACCAGCATCGGTGTGCCTGCAGCCCGCGCCACATGCAACCCTCCGGTGGCAATGGAAACGACCATGTCGCTCAGGGCAATTACAGCCGCAAGCTGGTTTATGGTCGTAGCCCCAGCCAGCGATGTTCCAATGTTGCCGGCAAGCGCCTTCAGGTTTTCCAGCGCAGCCACGTCCGCGCCGGTTCCCACATAAATGATGTTGTATCCGAGTAAATTGTGCGCATATCGAATCGTCTCAACCCATCGCTCATCGTGCCACTCGGTGGGAAGCTCGCCGCTGCCTCGCGCGATGACCACCAACACGGGGCGGCCGTCAACTCGTGCAGCCTCGACCAATTTCCTAGCTACCGCTGCATCTTCGGACGAAAAGAAGACCTTTGGCTCCAGAGCTTTTTGCGATAACCCAAGGAGATCGGCCAGTCGCAGATTGTTATCAAGCAAGCTGATGCCGCGGTTGTAGGTCAAAGGCCGTTGATAAAGTGAGGGAAGTATTGCAAAGCCTCCTCGCCACCCACTACAGACTGCGGCGCCGAGGAGACCGATCTTCGTCCTTTGGTCCGCAACACCGGTGAGGCAACAATCCGGGCGCAGCCCGCGCATCTTGAGTTGCCGGCGGAGCGAGGCGACCGCGCCGCTGAAATCATCGAGAACATTCGGTGTCTCGATCAGGTGATCGACGTAGGGCGAGTGGCGCAACACGGAAACGCCCATTCCCCATGTAGCAACAATCACGGTAATCTCAGGACGTTGTCGCTTGATAGCCTCGAACAGCGGTGTCAGGTGAACGCAGTATCCCAACGCGAGCTTGTATTGGAGCACCAAAATGCATTTCACCGCGTCAGGCCTTGGCTTTGTGGCTGGTCGCAAGAGCTTTTCAACCGCCACGATGGCTGCTGCCGGAATATTCAACAGTCCTTTTCCAAAAACCTTCGAACCCATCACTCTCCCGATGCAAATTCCGATAAAACTCGACAGTCCTGATTAGACGTACAAATGATTTTCCGGCGCGCGGCTTTAACCCTTCGGCATGGTCTGTCCATAGTGTTCTATCGGTGATTCTACCAAAGTTGACAACATGGTCGGTACGTTGATGCCCTTCCGGCAAGCGCGCGGAAAAGAGTGCCGCAAGCGCTGAAAATGTTTACTTAGTCACGTTTCCTGGTTTATAGTTCCTGCTTACTCGACTCTTAAAGATTCTGCCGCCGTCTACGGCGAAATTTCACCCTGGAAGGGGATTTCCATGCCTGCCATTACTCGCCGCGATCTGCTCTACTCCGGAGTAGCTCTTTCCGCGTCTTCACTGCTAGCCCGCTCGGCCTGGGGAAGGACCGCTGAACTTCTGGGCGGCGATTCGGGGCCTGCATCGGCGGAGGCGCTGGCTGCTGTGGCGCCGCGTGAGCAGCTTCTGTTTGACTTCGGATGGAAGTTCCAGTTCGGCCACAGTACCGATCCCGCCCGCGACTTGGGCTTCGGCAACGACCAGGGAGATTTTGCCAAGACCGGCGAGTTCAAATTTTCCAAGGCCAAGTTCGACGACTCGAAGTGGCGCTCGCTTAACCTGCCGCACGACTGGGCGGTCGAACTGCCCTTTGTGCGCGACGAGGGGCTGAACACCCATGGGTACAAACCCCTCGGCCGGCGCTACCCGGAAACCAGCGTGGGCTGGTATCGCCGTGAATTCGAGATTCCGGCCTGCGACCTGGGCCGCCGCATTACGGTCGAGTTTGACGGCGCATTTCGCAGCGTGCTGATCTTTGTCAATGGCTGCTTCATCGGCCGCAACGACAATGGATACGCGCCATTTCGCTTCGACATTACAGATTTCTTGAGCTACGGGCAGAAGAACTACATCGTGGCGCGGGTGGACGCGAGTTTTGGAGACGGTTGGTTCTACGAGGGTGCGGGCATCTATCGTCACGTGTGGCTCTCGAAGACGGACGCACTGCATCTGGGCAAATGGGAAAGCACTGTGCGCGCGAGCTTGAGCGGCGATGGCGCCACATTGACCCTGGGCACCGTTGTTGAGAATCAGGGAAATCAGGAGGAGAACGCAAAGGTAAGCTGGCAGATCTTCGACACTGCGGGGAAGCCGGTTGCGTCGACGGAGGCTGCGGCTCAATCGATTGCCGCCGATGGGATCGCCACCTTTACGAGTACCGCGAAGCTGACCAATCCGGCGCTGTGGTCGGTGGATGCGCCCAACCTCTACTCCGCCAACGCGACCGTCGAAGCCGGCGGCAAGCCACGCGACGCGGAGCGGGTGAGTTTTGGGGTTCGCAGCGTGGTGTTCGACGCAGACAAGGGGCTCTTTCTCAACGGCAAGTCAATCAAAATTCAAGGTACATGCAATCACCACGACCACGCAGGCGTGGGCGCTGCTGTCCCCGACCGGCTGCAATGGTTCCGGCTTGGCGTGCTGCGAGAGATGGGCTGCAACGCGGTGCGCACCTCGCACAACATGCCCACACCGGAGTGGGTGGAAGCCTGCAATCGCATGGGCATGATGATGATGTGCG
>PLZC01000147.1 GCA_003151985.1 Acidobacteriaceae bacterium | reverse complement strand
ATCCGCCAAAAGCTGCCCGAGGGATTCCAGCGCTCCGAGTTCCTACTGGAAAAGGGCTTTCTCGATGCCATAGTTGCCCGCCGCGACCTGAAGGCTTTTTTGATTCGCGCCCTGGATTTCCTGCGGCCCTGATCGGTATTGCAAGCTCTCAGAGGATTACGTTGCGAGGACATTTCTGAGGCGGCTGAGAATAGCCGCCTGCACTGTCTTGTATTCGGACACTTAGTTACCCAAGTCTTGTTACTCGTAATCTGGCGCGTAGCATTAGTCTTCGTTAATATCGGCACGGGTTGAAAAAACTTGAGGCCGTCCGCAAGAATAACTCCAGCCTCATAAGTTCCACCCCCAGGAGCTTGCCATGATCACCAATCGCATCGCAAACGAAGGCTTTGAAATCAGCCCGCGGTTTCGCACCACCATTGAAGAGCGGATTGCCCGGTTGGAGAAGGATGCCGAATTCGACGAGGCGCAGGTGTCCGCGCTTGTGGACGGCGACCACATCCGCCGGCACATGCGCCTGGTGGCCATGCAGCGGGCCGAGGCGCTGCGTATGAGGCTGTTCCTCGACCGAGCGCAGACACGACTGCCGCGGCCGCTTATCGCCCTCTGATGAATTTGCTGGTCGCATCGGCAAAGGGCTGTTGCCTCTGATTGGGAGGTGCGGCCCTTTTGCTTCTATCTCAGAAATCTGGAGCACCGGGCGGGAATTGAACCCGCGTATACAGGTTTTGCAGACCTGCGCGTTAAGCCACTTCGCCACCGGTGCTTGTGATCAGTGAACAGTAAACATCGTAGAGGTTCGCTGATCTTAAACAAATAAGGACAAAAAGCAAAAACCCACCGTGCCTTGCGGCGGGTGGGTCGTGGTGTTCCGATGACTTCGTTTTCGGAATCTAACCCAGCGAACACGCCCGCGCAGCGCAGCCTTTAAAGCAGCACCTACAGATTGCGGGAGTGAACAAATAGGTCATTGAATCCTTTGCCGGCCGGCTTCATCACCAATCAGGGGCCTTCCGGTTACCCATAGTGTAAGAGCGAGCCCGAGGCGCGTCAAGCCAATGCAGAAACTCGATTACTTCATCATGGATGTTTTTACGGACACGGCGCTGGCCGGTAATCCGCTGGCGGTGGTGATGAATACTGCGGGGCTTGGGACGGACCGGATGCAGGCCATCGCGCGCGAGTTCAACCTGTCTGAGACTACATTTGTCGAGCGCAGGGCCGCGGCAGTGGAGCAGGTGGAGGGAGTGCGCGTGCGCATCTTCACCACGCAGGAAGAACTCAACTTCGCCGGCCATCCTACGCTGGGGACAGCCGGCGTGCTGAAGTTGCACGCGCCGGAAACCGTGCGGGGCGACACGGTGACCCTGGAGCTCAACGTCGGTCCTGTGCCGGTGCGATTTGAGGCTGAGGGCCTGTTCGGCGAAATGACGCAGCCTGAGCCGGAATTTGGCGCCGAGCTTGATCGAGCGGAAGTGGCTCGGCTGATAGGCGTGGCCGTAGAGGACCTGGATCCCGCGCTCCCGCCGCAAATCGTCTCCACGGGCACGGCATTTGCCATCGTACTCTTGCGCTCGGCCGAAGCGTTGGCGCAACTCGACGTGAACCAACAGGAAACTATGCGGTGGCTGCGGCCGCGCGGGGCGCGCTGGTTCTATGCTTTGGGGCCCACCAGAGGCGATGCGCCGGCGTGGCGGGCCCGGATGCAATTCCATGGCGGCGAGGACCCAGCCACGGGATCCGCGGCCGGCTGCGCTGTTGCCTACATGGTGCGGCGTGGGGCAGTGGCTTCCGGGCGGCGCATTCATCTGCGTCAAGGGGTCGAAATCGGCCGTCCGAGCGATATTTTCTTTTCTGCGCGGATGGAATCGGCGAGGGTGACAGATGTGCGCGTGGCGGGCAGCACTGTTCTTGTGGCAATGGGACATCTTTTCCTGCCATGATGCACATGCTTTTCAACAGAATTTCATCTTGGTAAGTGACGCCAAGCATTAAATCTAACCAAATGCGAGTTGTTACATTCCTATTTTCAGAAGCGAATTCGCTTGTCTTTCGCTGCTTGCGCGGGGCCTCGATTGGACGTAGGCTTACCTTTCATTGAACAAACTTAACCGGCAACCTTTGCCGGTCTGGCCCCAGGCATTGAGCACAATCCAGTTTTGAGCGAAGATTTGCCTCCTGCGCAGTGAATGCCCGGATGCCGGTTAGCGCGATGACGCTCCCCGTAGGGAGCGCGCACCGCGCGTACGGCAATGCACGTCACGGAGTGAAGCAGGAGAAGCAGCCTCGACTCACATCGTCGGCCCCGGAAAACCATGCGGCAAGCCTGCCACGAGAGCGGGCAAGGGTGAAGTGTTTTCTGACGACGGAGAACAAACTTGAATAAAGGAGATTACCCCAAACCATGCGCCCGAAGAAGATCATTCTCTGCGTAGACGACAACGAACAAGAGCTTTCTGTACTCAAGTTCATGCTGGCAACCAACGGATACCGGGTGGTATCGGCAACAAATGGGCGGGACGCCATCGACATTTTTTCCGACACCCAGGTGGACCTGGTGCTGAGCGACTTTTCCATGCCGCAAATGGATGGCAGCCAACTGGTTGACCGGTTGAAGCAGATCGCGGCTCATGTGCCGATGATTCTGCTGGGCGACCCGCAGAGAATGAGCAGCCAGATGCACTCGGCCGACGCGCTGCTGGCAAAGAAGAACTGCTCGCCGCAGGAGCTGCTGGAACGCATCAAGGTGATGAGCGCTCGCAAGCGAGGCCCTCGGAAGGGCGCACAGCGCATGGCGCCGGTGGCAGAGTTGGCTGTGGCGTCGTAAAGACAGGGAACGAGGGAACAGGGAACGAGGGAACAGGGAACAAGAGAACAATGTCGCCTCGGTCACGGCACGATTGCCGGAAAGAATGGCCCGGTCAATAACAAGAGCGGGTGGGTCAATGCCAGGCGGTAATATACGGTACCTGGCAGAGTGCATTTACATAGATCGTCTTCGCTGAGTCCCTAATCCCTTGTTCCCTCGTTCCCTGTTCTTTCACTTGACGACTCCACACGATAATGCGCATACTCCGACTGGTGCCCGCCTGGGCTTGTTCCTCAGCGCCAGCGGGGGTAGGCTCGTATGGATTTGGTTCTTGTTCGTCTTCTTTTTGTTGCCTTACTTGCCGGGGTTTGCTATTTTCTTCATCCATTTGGCATCACAGGGTGGGTGAGTGCGGGCATGGGCGCTACGGCGGCCTGTGCGGTTATTGTTTTTGAATTCAGGGTTCGGGCTCTGAGTTTGCGGCGGCTGATTGGAGCCGTATTTGGCAGCGTCCTGGGCATCTTTGGCGCGGCGCTGTTTTGTATGGTTCTGCGCTCGGCGCTGCAGCCGGGCTCCACTTCGTCTGTGCTGCAGATCTTCGTTTTGCTGCTGATGGCATACGTGGGCCTGCTGGTAGGGACGAGCAAAGGCGACCTGCTGAACCCGGCCGTGCTGGGAGCCATTTTCTCGAGCGACCGGCCCACACGCCGTACCGCAAAAGTGCTGGATACCAGCGTGATCATCGACGGCCGAATCGCCGACATTGCCGAGGCCGGCTTCATCGACGGCATGATGGTGGTGCCGGAGTTTGTGTTGCGGGAACTGCAGGTGGTGGCCGACTCGACCGACGGGTCCAAGCGGCAACGGGGCCGCCGCGGCCTGGACATGCTGCAGCGCATGCAATCGAACACCAACATTCAGGTGCAGATCGTTTCCGACGACTTCCCCACCATCCGCGAAGTGGACTTGAAGCTGCTGGAACTGGCCAAGAAATGGGAGGCCAAGGTGGTAACCAACGACTTCAATCTGAACAAGGTGGCCCACCTGCACCGTGTGGAAGTGTTGAACATCAACGACCTGGCCAACGCCCTCAAGCCGGTTGTCCTGCCTGGCGAAAAGATGAATGTGCTCATCCTTAAAGAGGGTAAGGAGTACAACCAGGGCGTGGGCTACCTGGACGACGGAACCATGGTGGTTGTTGATCATGCTCGAAAGATGATTGGCCGGGCCGTCGAGATTTCCGTCACCAGCGTGCTGCAGACNNCGGCAAGATGGACGAGAACGGCAAGGCCATCGAACCGGGGCGCAGCGGACCGGTGGAGTTGGCTCGCTAAGGGTGCAAAAATGAGCGAGCTGCGTGTAGTCTGCAGTTCTCCCAAGGTGAAGTGTGTGAGGCACGGAGACTGCCGCGCGTGCCGTGAATACCATCTAAGCCGAAAGCGGCCAAAACCGCCGCGCTGCGAAAGAAGGCCAAATTGGCTGCGAAGGCTCTTCGGCGCACGTTAGGGGCAGGCGAACGGGTCGAGCGGCACTGAGCTTCCTCTCCGGCATCAGTAATTAAGTACGCGGCTTGATCGTGCGGGGTGCTCCACAAGATCGTGAAGTCCGGCGACATCTAGGGGAAGCATGAGGATGAGCTATGACCCGCACTGGACGAAGGCGACGACGGCATTGTCTTCTCAAAAAATGATCAGAACGAGCTTAAATTGACGGCTCTGATTACCGATTGGTTAACAGGTAGATTTTACAAACTATTCATTCTTATTGGCTTATTTTCACTGGTGGCTGAAAAAGTGGAGAAAACGGCGAATTTTTATTTTTTGGGTTCGCGGACGGTACTGGATTCGAGCAAGTTGATCTCTGCCGAAGTGTTTTTGGTCATCGTGGACTCCCTATGCATAGTGTGCAACATGTGGGCGTTATTCTATGCAAACTTCTGAGGGGAAAATTCCCGTCGCGGGATTCAAAAGCGCCGGCCAGATTCGCGAATCTGTCGCTTGCATCGGAGTGCGAAGTTTAGAGCCACGACACCAGACCGGGTTCGTGCGTTGGCGTGGATCTCATCCTTACCCTGTGTCGCCTTTATATATTCTTTAGAAATTCCTTCGCAGACCCAAACGCGAGTCATCCCAGAATCATTCTTGAGCAGTGGTTTGGACGGGGGTTCCAAGTACCGCGCCGGATCGGAATCCTGCTTGCGCGCATGCCGTGATAAGCGGTTCTGCGCCTGAAATGCGAGACCTGCAATGCAAGATTTG
>PLZC01000326.1 GCA_003151985.1 Acidobacteriaceae bacterium | reverse complement strand
CGGGGGTTCTCCCTTTGGTAATAGGATTGATGGCCATGGGGGTACCGTTCCAGCCGTTGTAAGAAGCCATCACGGCTTTGGCGCCGCCCTCCTCGAAGCCCATGCGGAAGGGCACCGAATAGTATTCCCAAAACAGGCGCTGGTCGAAATTGGAGGACGAGCTGTTGCGGAGATCCTCGTTGCTGTTGGCAAGAAAATGCTTGAGCAGAGCGGCAGCTTGCCAATACTTGGGATTGTCCCCTTGCAGACCCCTGATATACGCGACAGCCATGGTTCCGTTGAAGAATGGATCTTCGCCATACACTTCTTCGCTGCGGCCCCAGCGAGGATCGCGCGCCAGATCGGACTGCGGTCCCCATAGCATGAGGGCCTGCCGGTCATACTTTGCGGTCTGCGTGATAAATCGGGCTTCGTAGCCTTCGACGCCTGCCGCCTGACCAACCAGGTCCGGATCCCACGATTCACCCATGCCCGGAGGCTGCGGAAACTGCGTGGTCGTGATGGGCAAGCGCTTGCCCCTGGGCTCACGCTGGACGACCCCGTGGATGCCCTCCGAACTGCCATAGTTCATGACTCCAAGCCTGGGAACACCAGTGCGTGTGCCAAGGCAATCTATCTTCTCCTCAATGGTCATGAGCGAAAGAAGGTTGTCGATCCTCTTTTCCATGGGCAACGCTGGATCGTTGAACGGATAGTGAGTTTGCTGCGCAAACGCCGGGGCGAGCGGGGAAACCAAAAGACAGAACAGGGTTGCAATGTGCTTCTTCATCATATGCGGATACCGTGTCAGCTTTCTCGACAGAGTGCCGGGTGAGGCAGAGTCCCACCCGGCGGGATCGTAATTTGCGAATGCAGCAATGCTACTACGTCCGCGGTTCTTCTATCCGGTCACGAGCCGGGCTTAGGCCACCACGATCGCGGGCTTCTCACCGCGCGCGTCGGCCTCGTTGACTTCGGTCACGATGGTACGGCCTTCGCCCGGCATCAGAGCAATGTAGTTATCCGAATAAATGGCCGGCAGAATGCGGTCGCCGCTGGTTTCGCGCACGGCTTTCAGACGGACCATCAGCGCAGGCCACGCAGCGCTGTTGTGGAGTTGCGTGGTTAGTTGCCAATGGTCGCCCTGGCGCTCGGCGGCGGTTGCCGCTTGCACCTGGGGCTTGGGCAGCTGACGAATCGCGCGGTAGTTGCCCTCCTCCAGTCCGCGCAGATAGAAATTCGTCGAGATGATTTCCGGGCCTCGCGTAAGTGTGAGGCGCAGGAAGTGCACCTGCGTCAAACCGGCGGGGTATTCCATCGAAATGCAGGATGAGGTGCTGTCTTCGGCGCTGTCCAATTTGGTGGTCTTCAGCCCCATCCGGGCGCCGTCCATGTTCAGTATCTCGGCCTGCGCCGTCAGCCCGGTCTTGTTACCGCCGTTGTAGTTCACCACTTCGATGGTCTCGCTTTCGCGGTTCCACTGAATGTGCAGCGGCTCGGAGCCTTTCTTACAACCGAAGTAAGCTGCAGTCGGCTCAAAGTAATAGTCATAGGTTTGCCACACGAACGACGGCCAGCAGGGATGGCTCATCCACAACAGCAGCCCCATGCGGTGGTGGCTCTGTGCCTCAAACATGGCGCGATAGGATTCGTAGTTGAGGAACTGCGCCAGGGTGACCCATTCCTCCACGGTGTTCGCGCCGCCATAGCCGTTTTCAATGAGGGTCTGGAAGCCGGCTCCGCCCTGCGCACTGCCCAGGCAGAAGTCGTGCAGACCCCAGTCGAGTCTCTGCGGCCACAGCGCATTCTCCGGCATCATCAGTTGCACGCTCTCAATAGGCGGAATGGTGGGCGCGCCAATTTCACTGTGCAGCTTGGTGTCCGCGGTGCGGAAATAGTAGGCGGGCGTCATGGTCCTGTAAGGTCCGCCGCCGCTGACGGTAAGACCGGCCGAACTGGGAATGTAGTGCAGGTCGGGATGCAGTTCAGACAGCGCCTTGCGGATTCCGTCCTCGATAGGCTGGGGAGGAATGCCCTCATTGCGCCCGCAATAGATGCCCATTGAAGCGTGGTAACGGATGCGTCGCACCAAGTCGCGCACGTTGCTCAGGAAGAGCGAACTGTCATCGGGATTGGGACCGTCCGATGGATTGGCGAGCCAGAAGTCCTGCCACACCATCACACCGTGCCGGTCGCATGCTTCGTAGAACGCATCGTCGCCGACCTGTCCCACCCAGTTGCGGATCATGTTGAAGTTCATCTCGTGGTGATAGCGCACGGCGGCGTCATATTCGCGCGCCCGGTAACGCAGCATGGACTCGCCGAAGCCCCAGTTACCGCCGCGCGCAATAAACCGCCTGCCATTGACCCATATCTTCAGTGCGCCACTCTCATCGTCGTAGGTCATCTGGCGCACGCCGGCCTTGAATGCCTTGATGTCAAGCGCCTTGCCAGCCGAGTCCTCAAAGACCAATTCCACGTCGTAGAGATGAGCTTCACCGTATCCAGCGGGCCACCATAGCTTGGGGTTTTTCAGACGAAGCTCTGGATGCATGTCAGCACCGAGTTTGACGGTCTTCCGCTCCGAGCCCGCCAAGGTAACGCGCTGCTCGAATCGCACATCCCCAAACCGTCCGCGCAGCTTGCCGTTCACCGGCTTGGACCAGCGGTTGAAAAGATCGACCTCGATGCTGACGTCGGCGCTGGAGGTATCCGGTAAAGGCAGTTTGGTTGAGACAAGCGGGTTCTCGATCGTGACCGCTCCAGCGGCCGTGAGATAGACCCCGCCCCAGATGCCTGTATTGCGGCCGCGGATCGTTGGAATCCAGTCCCAGCCAGCCGACGCGTGATACGTGGGATCGTCCGCGCCTAGTCCTCCGCCATTCTTTCCCGCGCTTGCATAGGTCTTTTGATGAACGCTGCCAGGGGTGGCATTCTTTTCAATGCGGACTGCCAGCGCGTTCGGTCGACCCGCGATCAATTTGCCGGCAAGATCGAACTTAGCGCGCATAAAGCCGCCTTCGATGCGGCCCAGCTTTTCGCCGTTCAGATAGACCTCGGCCTTCCAGTTGACTCCATCGAAGTTCAACCATGCGGCCTGGCCCGGGGTCATCGGCGGCGGGGTAAATTCGGTCCGATACCAGAAGTCGGAGTAAGTATCCTCCGGCAGAG
>PLZC01000050.1 GCA_003151985.1 Acidobacteriaceae bacterium | reverse complement strand
GCGTATTCAGGAAGACGTTGTAGGCGATGAGAGGCTTGCGCGCTCCCACCACGGTGGCCCCGGCGGTGGGGTGGACGCGGGGCTCGCCAAAGTCGGGCCTGCGCGCTGGATTGGTGGCAATTTCGTCGCGAATTCCCTCGAACTGCCCGCGCCTAATGTTCTCCAGGTTCTGCCGCTCCGGCGTCGTGGCGGCAGCTTCGTAGAGATAGACCGGAATTTCGAAGCGGCGTGCGATCTCGGCTCCCACGTGCCGGGCCATGGCCACGCAGTCTTGAATCGTGACGCCATCAATGGGGATGAAGGGAATGACGTCGGCGGCGCCCATGCGCGGGTGCGCGCCCTGGTGGTGGGTCAGGTCGATCAGCTCAGCCGCCTTGCCAACCCCGCGAATGGCGGCTTCCTGAATCGCTTCGCGGTCGCCTACAAGCGTGATCACGCAACGATTGTGGTCGGCATCCATCTCCCGGTCCAAAAGATAGACGCCGGGGATGTTCATGGCTTGAACAATGGCGTCGACCTTTGCGGGGTCGCGCCCTTCAGAGAAATTGGGAACGCATTCAACGAGAGAGGTAGGCACGGGAAGAGGATAAAGAGGAGCGGGGGAGGAGGGCAAACTGCACCCGCTTATCTCGCAACCACCTGGGCGGCGATGCGGTTATACTCGGCCTTGCTCACAAGGCGCCGCTTCACCAGGTCGTTGGAGCTCTGGTAGGGCCGCGCGGCCACGATCCTCTTTGCATGTACGACATCCATGCCGGGCAGAGCCTCAAGCTGCTCCTCCGTAGCCGTATTAATGTTGACCGACCCTTTCGATTTCAGGCCCTCGACCACTCCCTGGACAACTGCCTTGGTCTCGCGAGCCGCTTCCTGGGTGGCTTTGGCGGTCTGTTCGCGGATTTCGTCGGGATTCCGCTGAGCCTGCGTACAGCCGACAGCAAACAGCAAAGTCAAAGTCAAGCAGGAGAGGAGCGTGTGCTTCATATCCGATAGGATGCGGCAAGTGGAACAGCAGTGGGCCGGAAATCCAGGGTGCATTGGATTCGAGCGCTGCGGGGCGGCTACACTGTCCCCATGACAAAGCGGANNCGAGTCCGCGCATGTGGCGTGCGCCCAAAGTGGACCCCGCGCAGGCCAAGCGCATGGGCGAACTGCGTGCCGCCCTCGACGTTGGCCCGCTGGTGATCCATACCAGCTATCTGGTCAACGTCTGTTGCCAGGGAGACGAGATACGCCGGAAGAGCGTTGACGCGTTTCGCGGGGAGATTGAGCGGGCTCTTACTTTTGGCGCGGAATACCTGGTGCTTCATCCGGGCTCATGGAGGGGTCTGACGCGCGACGAAGGACTCAAGCTGGCCGCGGAGTCGATTGCCCGGGCCATCGATGGGCTTCCCTGGCAGGGGACAGGGTTCCACATCCTGATTGAAAATACGGCTGGGGCGGAATTCTCACTCGGCGGGAGTTTTGAACAGGTGGCCGAGTTGGTGGCGCTGCTCAAGGCCTGCGCTCCGGTCGGAGTTTGTCTTGATACCTGCCACACCCACGTGGCGGGCTACGATCTGCTCACTCCCGAAGGCTACGAGGAGACCATGCGGCAGGTTGCGGCGACTGTGGGCTTTGAAGACGTCCGCGTGTGGCATGTGAACGATGCCAAGGCTGCTCGAGGTTCCAAGCTCGACCGGCACGAACATATCGGGCAGGGCAATATGGGCATTGAGCCGTTTCGGCGGTTGCTGAACGACCCGCGGTTTGCGCACGCCGCTTTTATCGCCGAGACGCCGGTGGACGAGCCNNTTTGATGAATATCAATCTTGCTCAGGCAAGACTGTAGGGGTGAAGGCTTTGTAACAGGGCACGACTTGGAATCCGGTAGTGGGCCTTTCGCCCATTTTTTATCACTTCTACGACTCGCCAATGTCCCTGAAATGCGTTATTGTCTGGGGTCATGGAGTTGATCCCAAAGGAGCTTGACGCATGAGAACTGTTTGCAGGAACCTTGTTGTGATCCTGATGGCCGCGCTTTTCATCCAGATAGCCGGCGGCCAGAACGCGCAAAAGAAGGACACACCGCCTCCGAAGCCTCCAGTGAGCCAGTCGCAAAGTCTGGTTGATGCGTGGAACGATATTGGCCGAAAACTGATTGCCATGGCCGAGGATTTCCCGGAAGACAAATACGACTTCAAGCCGAATCCGGCGCAGCGGACGTTTGCCGAGCAGCTTTTGCACGCGGCCGGCGGGAACTACTTTTTTATCAACCCTGCGAAGGGCCTGAAGCCGCCCAGCGGGGACCCGAAACGGGCCGATTACAAGACCAAGGCCGCGGTGGTGGAGTACGTGAAGAAGTCTTTCGCCGAGGGCGGGGAATTGATCAAGAGTAAGGGCGACGGTGGGATGAATGACCTGTTCGTCGATCCGTTCGCCAACCAGCAAACCCGGATCTCCGATGGAGCATGGGGACTGATCGAGCATGCAGGCGAGCATTATGGACAACTGGTTGTCTACTATCGCTCGGCGGGGCTGGTGCCTCCGGAATCGCGGCCGAAAAAGTGACAGGGGACGAGAAGCCCATTAGGTGATTTTCTTTGATTCGCGGGTAGCGTTATGCTACCGTAGCTGCATGAGTCAACCGGTCAAACTCTCGGATGCGCTGGTTTTGGATGCCCGGATTGCCGCGGAGGCACAGGAACGCTCCATTGCCGGACAGGTGGAGTTCTGGGCCAAGCTGGGGCGGTCAATTGAATTGATGATTGATGGCCAACAAGTGCTGACTCTTTGCCGCACTGTGGGTGCAACGCCGCTTTCCGATTTGGTCGCGATCGTACATAGAGCGAAAGGCCGGGAGAAGCTGAAGACCTATTTGGACGGTGAGCCCTATCCACATTTTGAACCACATCCTACACGGACGGGCCTGCTTGTGCGGACAGATGAGGATGGCACGCGCAGTGTGGGGCGATTTGTGAATCGCGCGTTCGTCCCCGTTTCACCGCTGAATAGAAAAGCCAAGTCCACTCGAGCATGAGACAGCTTCTCGACCGGCGGCCCATTATTTTGGCTCTGGCCGGGCCAAACGGGGCAGGCAAAACCACCTTCTATCGTGCATTCCTTGCAGCTTCCGGTCTGCGTTTTGTGAATGCGGACGTCGTTGCGCGCGAGCTGCACGTCGATCCCTACCGAGCCGCCAAACTTGCGGAGGTTTTGCGACGGCAACTTGTCGCGCAGAAAGAAAGCTTCATCTTTGAAACTGTCTTCTCTGATCCGGTTGGGGATAAGCTTGATTTCCTGAAATATGGTGAGCAATGCGGCTACACGGTGGTGTTGTTTTTCATCGGCATTGACGGTCCGGGTATTTGCGATGAACGCGTCGCGATGCGCGTTCTGAATGGCGGCCACGATGTGCCTGCGGAGAAGATTATCGAGCGCTTTCCGCGCGTAATGAGCAATCTGAAACGGGCACTCGCGGAACTTTCCAATGTGCGGGTTTACGACAACAGCGAACTGAGAAATCCATACCGGCTGGTCGCCACCGTAGAGAAATGGAAAGGCCGAGGATTGATGTTAAGTGAGCCCACCCCGGCCTGGCTGGGGCCGCTGCTGCCCAGTCAATGAAATGTCTTTGATTCAGTCTTCGTAGACTTCTCGCCGGTGGCCGACCTTGAGCACCAGGACCACGAATCGATTGTCCTCGATGCGGCAAATCAGGCGGTAATCTCCGACGCGGTAGCGCCACAAACCGGCGAGATTCATCCGCAGCGGTTTCCCGAATTCTCTGGGGTCCGGCGATCCGGCAATGCGCTCTCGCAGATAACGCAAAATCATTTTCTGAGTCTCGGCAGCCAATTTTCGCAGTTCGCGCCTGGCGCGATCATCGAACTCGACGGTCCAAACAGGTGCGGCCGGCTTCGGCTCACGCGGTGTCATCCTCAGCCTTGCCGGTCAAGGCCCTGTTCAAGTTCGTCCAAAGTCCAGCGCCTGGCCGGATGTTCAAGCCGGTAGAGCGCGGTGTAGGTATCCTCGATCTCGTCCAGATGCGTCTCCAGGGCTTGGCGGACGTAAAAGCTTTTGGGCCGCCCGGTCAGCTTGGCAAGTTTATCGAGCCTCTCTTCAACTGAATTGGGAATGCGAACGGCGAGCATCAAACACCTCGTATGCGTTGTCATACACAGTATACACAATTCTTGTTCAATCGAATCGGGGTCTGGGGTTCGACACAGGTTCGTTCCGCTCCCTACGGGGCGGTTTGTCTTGATTGACGCAGACCCGGGATTGCGCTGCGCTCCATCCCGGGCTATTTTCGTGACCTCCCTCCCGGGAGGACGTGAGATGCCCGGACTGGTGGTGGCGAAAGAAGCCCGATTCCTGTTTGCCAACCACAGCCATGCGATTTTCCTGTTTCTCTGAAGGACAGTGCGGCAGGCCCCGTGCTTGTCTTGCCGCGTTTACACTTGAAGAGACATGGCAGAAGAGAACGAACAACGCTACGATCCGGGAAGCATTGAAGCCAAATGGCAGGCGCGGTGGGCCGCGGAGCCCGCGCTCTACGCGGCTGAACCCCCTTCCTGCGGCAAGCCCAAGTATTACGTGCTGGAGATGTTGCCTTATCCCAGCGGGCAGTTGCATATGGGCCATGTTCGGAACTACGCAATCGGCGACGCGCTGGCGCGACACATGTGGATGCGCGGCTACAACGTGCTCCACCCCATGGGATGGGATGCGTTCGGCCTGCCCGCCG
>PLZC01000104.1 GCA_003151985.1 Acidobacteriaceae bacterium | reverse complement strand
ACTATTTACGGATAAGCTCTTAGTACATGGGCCAAAGGCATCGCGGGCACAGTATCAAAGCAATCATCCTTATCTTCGAGATTGGTGCTCCATTTATGCATCAACCACCCGGGATGACTGGCTACCGTTACCTTCTTGCTGAAGCATTGAGCGAATTGAAGAGCTGGACCGATGCGCGGCCTCTCGACGACAGCTTCTTTGAGGAGCACGTCCTGCGCGCAGCGGAAGCGCTTTTCGATGGCATGTCTGCGGATACGAATCGCCTGCTAGTCGCCGTAGCTCGCTCACGTGCGTGTTGCGCGTATATTGTGTCTTACTTGCTCAAAATTAAGGGGCCTCGAAAATGAATAATGACGCTCTCCAACTGGATGCCTTGGCGACGGAGCGAGATCTGCGGCGCAGGGTCGTAGAGTTGGCTACAAGCTATCGACCTCTCCGCGACGAAGAGATGTTGCGGAAGTGCCGCGAAGCGTGGTCAGGCGATGAGCTGTCCGGTGGAGTTGTGGGCCAACTGTGGGTTGAATGTCTCTTTCCCAGCGAGACAGGCCGTACCCTTCAGAGTCTTGCAGCGCAGGACCAATTCGATTCCCGCCTACTCAGCCAGTTGAACCACCCGCAAAGATGTCCCGAATTGCGGCCCCTCTATCTTCATCAGGAAGAGTCTATTCTCGCAGCGGCCAGCGGAGAACGAAGAGGTGCTCGCCCTGGTCTGATCGTGACCGCCGGAACCGGCGCCGGCAAGACGGAATCGTTTCTGCTTCCGATCCTGAACGACCTTTACAGGAACCCTCGAATAACAGGGGAGTCAGGGGTGCGGGCAATACTCATCTATCCAATGAATGCTTTGGTCAACGATCAGGTTGACCGACTGAATACCTGGCTCGAAGACCAGCCTGAAACGGGAAACCGGGTTACCTTCCTACACTTCACATCAGAGACTCCGGAAAACGCTCGCGCGCTGAGCCGTTCGGCCCTTGCGCTATTGAAGCCGAATCCTTCACGGATTATGACGCGCGACCAGGGGCGTCTTGCGCCGCCCGACATCCTGATCACCAATTACTCCATGCTCGAATACATGTTGTGCAGGCCGTAGGATGCCTCTTTCTTCGGACCTGCGCTTCGGTCGTTCGTGCTCGATGAAGTTCATCTCTACAGCGGCACCCTGGCAGCCGAGATTTGCCTGCTCATGCGCCGGGTAGCGCTTCGTTGCGGCGTCAGCCCGGAACGCATCCTGCAGATTGCGACATCAGCAACTCTTGGAGGGAATACCAGTGAGCTCCGTCAGTTCGGCGCCACTCTGTTCTCAAAAAAGCCGGAGTTGATCCAACCAATTTGTGGCCGCGCGCACCGCAGGAATTTGCCGGCTGCGGCTGGACCTGATGCACCTCCATTGCCCGAAATGATCGACGCAAGTCCACTCGAGACCTTACCAATGCTCGATGCGGAGAGGCGGGAGTTGATTGAAGATTCCACCACGGCGGCGATCGCACGACAGTGTATTGCTCCGCTTGTCTCCGAAAGTGTTGTCCGGAGATTGGGGAGCGAGCGAGTCCCGGCACGCGTTCTGCATTAAGCTCTTTCAAGAGCGCCGATTGTTCATGGCCTGGACGAGTTTTTCTGGAACAGGTCGCGTGATGGACAATCCATGGTCCGTTTACGTGAATTCGCGAGATATCTCTTTCCTGAGGCTGAGCGAACTGTGGCGGAGAAGAGCACGACGGCTCTTTTACAGCTTGCGGCGCGCGCACGCAATACATCCGACCAGCTACCAGTGATTCCTCACAAGTTGCACATCCAGGTGCGCGCACCGGGGTACTTTTCCGTCTGTCTGAATAACGCTTGCACTGGAGATCGCACGCGCATCGTTGAGGGTGCCGGCCTTCTGATTCCGGAGATTGCCGAGTTTTGTCCCGCGTGCGGTTCAGCGACCTTGACGCTCACAATCTGCAGGAACTGCAACCATTGGCTGCTCGCGGGAACTTCGGCAGACGACCAGATCCGCGCCCGGTCGGAATGGAGCGATTACCAATCTTTGACTGAAGACGATGAGGAGGAGCCTGTTCAATGGCACTATTTCTTGAAGCCGGCGGCTTTAACGGATCAAGAGCCTGACTGGTTTATTGACCTCGAGAGCCGCTCCACCATGGAGATTCAATCCCGGGCAGCCTATTTCGTGCGCTGCATGAGCTGCCCGAATTGCAATGCGAGCGTTGGGCAGTTCGAGCCGATGGCGCTCCCGGATGTCTTGACCCTTCCCGCTGTTGCCGAAAGCGTGCTTGCCGCCATGCCGCCAAATACGGATCGAGGCATGCGCCAGATTCTCCCATCGGGCGGAAGGCAACTCCTTACTTTTAGCGACAGCCGTCGCCAGGCCGCTCGGCTCGGTCCTCATTTGACCTACCAGCATGAAATCCTTCTAAGCCGCATCGTCATCACCAGGCTCTTGGGCGAATCAGTCGACACAACGAAATTGAGACGGGACATTGAGACTCTCGAGACCGGAATCGCTGCAAACGATAACCCGGATATTCGGGCTGTCCTTGAAGTGGCAGTTCAGAAGAAGCGATCTGAGCTTCGAGCGGAGCAGGATGGAAGGTCAATGGCCGAGTGGTCCCAGGCGATGAAGAGCCGCGCGGAATTAAGCCAGTTCTTTTCACGCGAAGCTTCTGTTTACCACACGACGCGGGTAACGGCCAATAGAACATGGCCAGAAGTATGGGAACAATTTTGGGACGCGAATCGAAAGGAGGTTGAAGACGATACGCTTCGCTTACTGGGCATGGAGTTCCTGCTCCGACGAAGCCATTCCCTCGAAACGTTGGGTTTGGCGGAGGTGGTTTATCCGTCGATAGAGAAATGTGCTCTTCAGCGACTCGATCAACTGTCCGCAACAGAGCACTCTGCCCTGCAGTCCGTTTGGCCGGACTATCTTGCCGGGATTTGCGACACTCTGCGCTCGCGAAGCGCAATAACATTCGATGACAGCGACAATGAGGGCAGGGATGATGCTTCGATCATCTCGTTTCCAATAGGGCGATGGGTTTCGCGCGAGGGAAAAGGCATTCGCGTCGATCCGATGGTAGGCACCGGGGGGATTCGGAGCATCCGTGCGAAGTTTACGGCCGCCGTGCTTCGCTCAATGCAGATACCTGAGGCTCGTCTTCAGGTTCTGGTGCCGAGTTTACTTGGGGCTGCGTTTGACTCCCTGCTGCAAGCTCTCCGTGATGAGAAGATCGATTTTTTACAAACCAGGACGCGGATGATTACGGCAGGCCAGGTTGACGTCCTCCGCATCAGCTTCCGGAAACTTCGCTTGCGCCGTCCTCCTCAGTTGTTTCGCTCGACCATAACGGGTGCAGTATGGCCGCGCTCTGTGCAGGGCTGTGCGCCGGGCGAGAGTGTAGGCCAGCCACCGCTGGTACCGGTCAGCCATGAAGATCTCGATTCCGACCCGGCCCTGAGGCGCGAGCGCGTCGATTTTGTGAACTTTCCCGGCAGCGATACGGCGTTATGGGCGGAGGAGCATTCAGCACAGTTGGCCTCTCACGAAACTGCCAGATTGCAGGAGCTATTCAAGGCTGGGGCAAGGAACATCCTGAGCGCGACCACGACGCTTGAGATTGGTATCGATATCGGAGGTTTGTCAGGCGCTCTAATGGCCAACGCACCGCCTGGGCGCGCCAACTACCAGCAGCGTGCGGGCCGCGCGGGGCGCAGGAATGACGGTTCAACGCTCGTGGCTCTTTTCGCCCGGTCGCTCGGATACGAGCAAGCGATTTTCCGCGATTTTGGCGCATTGTTTTCGAAGGATCTACGGAAGCCGTCGATCTTCCTTGAACGGGAGAGGTTAGGGCTACTGCACCTGAATGCGTTCCTCCTAGGCGAGTTTTTTCGCCAGATCTTTCGAGGTCGTGTCACTGGCGCCATGGATGCATTCGGGCGGATGGGCTGGTTCTGCCATGTGGCGACACTGACGGTAGGTGGTAGTAAGCATGCCTCGCTTCGGATACCGGCCGAACCTTATGAATTCGACTCTCCGCGCCCGTCCTGGTGGGATGCTGATCCTAACACCGGTCTCGACCAGCAATTTATTCGGTTCATGGAGCGGCTGGTAGCGGACCCGTCCGGGATTGAAGAGCAATACAAACTTCTGCTCGAGGGCACTCCTCTTTTCGGCAAGTCGCCTGGTGAAGCGATCGAGCGGGCGAAGAAGTTCTTCAGCGAGTGCATCAAGGAGTGGCTGACCAGTTATAACCGACTGCTTGAGGCATGGCAGGAAGCGCGCCAGCGAGAAAATAACCGTGCTGTGTTGAGCGCTATCTCATATCAGGCTCAGGAACTATCGACTACGACCGTGATTGAGGCAATGGCGTCAGTCCGTTTCCTTCCGCGATACGGATTCCCGATTGGCTTGCAGGCCTTGCGACTCCCGCACAACAGCTTCCGGGACGGAAACAGTACCGTCAAGCTTGAGCGCGACGGGATGCTCGCTCTCAATGAGTATGTACCGGGCTCCCGGTTGCTTGCCGGCGGCAGAATCTATGCTTCGCACGGGGTGATCCGATCCTTCGACCCGGATGGTGGAGGCTTCGGCTTAACGCGATACCGCTTCGAATGCGCACGAGGCCACGTCTTCTACGAAGTGCAGGCGGATGCAAACCAATGCAGGACGTGCGCCGCCCAGCTGCGCTCTAACCGCGGCCGCCCGGTAATCGTACCGCGCTTTGGGTACTCGTGTGCAGCCTGGGACCCACCTAGCTGGTCGGGAGACCCGGAGCGTATTGGCACGACCGAGCTCGTATCGACAGTCGATTTCGTGAATCGGAGCGGGTTACAACTTTTCGAGCCTTTCGGAGGTCATCCGCGGCTCAAGGCGACCTTCTGCGAGGGCGGGACTCTTTTTGGAGCGAACCCTGGGCCGCATAATTACGGTTTTGCTATTTGTACAAACTGTGGATACACGGACGGCGAGAGAATATTTGGCGATGGCCGTCAGGACCTGCCGTCCGGGTTTGAAGCGCATTCGCCGCTCTGGTCACATAGGGCAACTCATCGCTGCTGGAATGTCCAGAACGCGGCTCCGGTGCTTCGCAACCGGTCTTTGGGGGCAGAAACCAACACCGATGTCCTTCAGATCGAAGTCAACACCCTGTTCTCTCGTTACCAGCAGCCTGGTGATTCGGAGCGGATCACGCGAACGTTTGGACATGCCATGCGTATTACAGGTGCGGCAATTCTCGAAGTGGACACACGAGAGATCTCCGTCGTTTCTGCCAGGATGGCCGGTGATCCGTGGGGAGTGCATCTATTCGACACCGCTGCCGGCGGTTCTGGTCACATCGCTGCACTTCTCGAGGACCAGAACGCCTGGTTTGCCCGAGCGGTGGAACTGATTCGAGGGAATGAGGACCACGGTCGAAGGTGTAGGGAAGCCTGTCTGATGTGCTTGCTGGATGCTCAGAGTCAGTCGGAATTCGAGCGGGGTAAGCTAAATCGAAGTCTTACCTTAGAGTTTTTCACTGAACCATAGATCCGAGCCGCGTGAACAGGTGTTCGGCCTTAAGCGTAATGATCAAAGGCATCCGGGTGTGGATCGATTCCATCAGCTCGTTGGGATCAGTGGTGATGACCGTGTATGTCTCAGGCATCTTCCCAGTCGCTTTGTCCTTCCAGGAATCCCACAAGCCGGCAAGCGCAAACATCGATCCGTCCTTCATGACGATGGCATACGGCTGCTTCGACTTCGCGTCCAATTTCTTCCATTCATAGAACCAGTCGACCGGCACAAGTCATCGGCGACGCATCATGGTGTCGCAATATGCCGGGCTGGTGGTGATTGTCTCTGCCTTGGCGTTAATTGTGTTGAACACTATCTTGCCATCCTTCGACCAGAAGGGAACCAGGCCCATCTCATGATGGCCGGTTCACGTTCCCCAGTATCCGGACTGAGACGGACGATCGAAACGTGCGATAGCGGGCTCCCTGATGCTTGAGCGGGCGTTTTGGATGGTGGACTTCCTGAAGTCCGCCACCGATTCAGGCTTGACGGACACGTGCACTTGAACGATCAGCATCGGAGTTACCTCCGCTCCTTATGCTACTGCTTCTGTCTAATCGCGTAGCCTGATGTCCCGGCTGCTCCCCTTCATCCCAAACTCCGCCGTTCTGACCCCTCTCAGAACTCGGCACACGTGTGTCCCCGTATCGAAAGGAATTGTTCCATGCGACCAAATATATATTCACTTACAACTCCGGCGGTCAGCCTCGAAGAATTGATTCAGAAGGCACAGACCTTCGTTGCCTCTGCCAAGGCACCTGCCACTCTCAAAGCCTACCGTAACGACTGGCGCGACTTTGAGTCCTGGTGTCGCGCTCATCAATTGCCTTCCCTTCCCTCAACTCCCGAGACCGTCGCTCTCTACATCGCGGACCGTGCCTCCACCCTGGCGTCGGGCACGATCACGCGCCGGCTCACATCGATTACCAAGGCGCATCAGGCAGCTAGATACGCCGACTCTCCTGCCACGACCCGTCACTTCATCGTCGGCGAAACACTCAAAGGAATTCGCCGCACCCTCGGCACCGCGCAGAAGGGCAAGGATCCGCTCCTTACCGCGGACATTCGCAAAATTGTGGCGGCGCGGCGTAAGGACCTTCTCGGACTCAGAGATTGCGCACTGACTCTTGTTGGTTTCGCCGGCGGTTTTCGGCGCTCAGAGTTGGCCTGCATCAATATATACGACCTGAAATTCTCGGCTGACGGAGTGACCGTCAACCTTCGCAAATCAAAGACTGATCAGGAGGGTGCCGGGCGTGAGGTGGGCCTGCCCTTCGGGTCCAGTCAGAAGACTTGCCCGGTCCGAGCACTGCGCCGATGGCTTGCCGCGGCGAAGATCTCCGAGGGTCCCATCTTCAGGTCCGTGGGGAGATATGGACATTTATCGCCACGCGGCCTTCACCAAGACTCAATCGGCAAGCTCCTGAAGCGAGCTGCCGCACGAGCCAACCTCAAGGTGGACGCAATCGGCGGGCACTCGCTTCGTGCCGGGTGCGTGACCCAGTGCGCCATCAATGGAGTGCGGGAGTTTATGATCATGCGCCAGACCGGTCACAAGACCGTGGCGACTTTGCGGCGCTATATCCGGTCGGGCGAGATCTTTCGCGAGAACGCGGCGGCCGGCCTCGGAATCTAAGCATGCCGCCAGTGCCCGGGAAAAATCACGTCTCGGGCATTGGCGAGCGAGCTTCCAAGCACAGGATCTCCAGCCTTCTTTCAAAATGGTCGCCTCGGTGCTCGCGGGAAGTGTCAGGATGGGAGACTTCTGTACCGAACATAATTGACACACTTTGGGGAGGTGCTCGCATAAAAGCCTCATCAGATTGCCCCTCTTCTCCCGAGAGACATTGATCGAGCAAATCAGATCCGCTGCTGGGGAAATCAACTGTCACAGTCCCGTGCCTTCTTTCCATTATGTTCAGTACGACGGGCGACAATTAGAAGTACCGGAAAGCGTAGTTAACGCCAGACAGAGCATGGAGAGGATCGATGCGGTGTGCGTGGAACTCGCATGGACTTCTGGCTTGGTGTAATTCAATGCAATATCCGGTGCCGGTTTTGGTGCCGGTTCGGATTCGGATTCTGTGCTATGTCGTGCGACTCGGTGCGAAATGGCCTAATTATTTTCCATTTAGAATCAATCACTTGTGCGGATCGGTGCGACTTTGGGCATGGCCGTGCATTGTCGGTATACAAGAGTCTTAGGATCTGGCGTAGCAATTCATGGGGGTTCGAGTCCCCCCTTTCGCACCAGTTCATCGCAGACTCATTCGGGGTTGGTGCCACCCAGCAGGGCCACCATGCCACGAGCCCCCCTCGCAGAGTAATCTAGTGAAATCATGAGTCCAACGGCGCAACAGCCCCAACTAAACCTCGCCCAGACCCCCGACTATCGCGAGTCCTACGCCAACAGCGTCCAGGTACGCGTCAGCGTGTGGGATTTTCAGCTTGTTTTCGGCCTCGCATCCAGCGAGAGCCCCGAGCAAGTAACGATTCGCAACCACCAGGCCATCTTTCTCAGTCCGCAGCAGGCCAAGGCCCTGTGGAACGTTCTGGGCCAGAATCTCGCCCAGTACGAGCAGGCCTTCGGAGTGCTGAATCTGGAGCCGAAAAGTCATACCTTTCCGCAAGGACCTATTAACTAAAACCAGGAGTCCGCTAAGGCCAGGAGCCGTTCTTGCGTTTCAAGAGACTTATGCAGCCGCGCCTGGATGCGCCCTTTCCCACCTGGATGATCTTTCCAGTGGTGTTTGCGGCGCTCTATGCCAGCCACTTCAGTTTGCTGCGCCTGCCCTACTATTGGGACGAAGCCGGTTACTACATTCCCGCCGCGTGGGACTTCTTTCGCACCGGCTCGCTGATTCCCATCACCACGCTGACGAATGCCCATCCACCCCTGCCCAGCATTTACCTCGCGACGTGGTGGAAGGTCTCCGGCTACTTGCCCGAGGTAACGCGCGAGGCTGTGCTGATAGTGGCTTCGCTTGGCCTGTTGGCTGTTTGGCGGCTGGCCATGCGCCTGGTGGGCGTGGGCATGGTCGCCTTCTGGACCGTGGCGCTCACTGCCATCTATCCCGTCTGGTTTGCGCAAAGCACTCTGGCCCATGCTGATATATTTGCCGCCACCTGCACGCTGTGGGGACTGGTCTACACACTGCCTTACCGTGACCGCAGACCCTGGCTTGCAGCCTTGTGGTTTGCAGCCGCGGCGCTTTCAAAAGAGACGGCCATTGCCATCCCGCTTACGCTTGCGGTCGTGAGCCTTGTGGATGGCATTCACGTCCGTCCTCCGGCGCGTTTCCGCCTGTGGCGCGAGGCGGCCTGGCTGGCAAGCTGCGCCTTGCCGCTCGCCGCCTGGTATGCGTGGCATTTCGCCAAGACGGGATTCCTCTTCGGCAACCCCGAGTTTGTGCGCTACAACGCGCAGGCCAACATGGAGCCGGTGCGATTTCTCGCCGCCTTTGGGCATCGCCTGCTGCACCTCACCGCGCACATGAATCTGTTTGTGCCGGTGATCATGACCGTTGCGGCCATGATGCTGAAGCCGCGGCTCGACGCAGAGGGCCATGACCGGGCGCAGATCAGCAGGCCTGCCCTGTGGCGCATTCTTTCGCTGCTGCTGGTCAACGCCCTCGTCTTCAGCGTGCTGGGCGGGGCGCTGCTCACGCGTTACCTGTTGCCCATGTATCCGCTGGTGTTGCTGGTCGCGGTCACCACGTTCTACCGCCGCGTTCCATTCTGGCCGGGCCTGGCGCTGTTTTCCGCTGCGGGGTTTGTGGCGGGTTTGTTCATCAATCCGCCTTACGGATTTGCACCCGAGGACAACCTGGCTTATGCCCACGTGGTGCGCCTGCACCTGGCGGGAATCGCGCAACTGAACAAGCGCTACCCCGGCGCCACTGTGCTCACCGCGTGGCCCATGAGCGACGAGCTGACCCGTCCGGAACTTGGCTACCTCAAGCAGCCTTACGACGTTTATCGGCTGGAGGACTTTACCCCGGAGCAGATTGCCCGCGCTGCAAGCGAGCCGGAAAAGTATTCCACGGCACTGGTCTTTTCCACCAAGTACGATCCGCCCTTGCCGCTGCTCAGTCTAGGGCCCCGAAGCGAGGCTTTTGACAAACGATTTTTCGGCATGCATCACGATCTGCCGCCGGAAGCTATCGCGGCACAGTTAGGCGGAGCTCTCGTCTGGAAGAAGGAGGACCAGGGACAGTGGGTTGCCCTCATTCGGTTCAACCGCCAGTTCGAGGCGAGGCTGAAAGTCCTGGAATTGCGTGGCCCGATTGGGATGAAATAGGCCCAGTGACCTTGCCCTCGCAAAACGTATCCCTTAGCAAGCTGTTCTAATGCGAAAGGGTAGCGAAGATGTCGAAGTCGAAGCGGGGACGTTCCACGCTTGAGTTCAAGCAAGAGGCGGCACGGCTTGTTGAGTCGGGCCAGATTCAGGCTGCAGCTGCGCGTAGTCTGGGTGTGGTTGAGCAGAC
>PLZC01000447.1 GCA_003151985.1 Acidobacteriaceae bacterium | reverse complement strand
CGCAGCGGCGGGTGCAGAGGTTGCCTAGCATCATGAATGTGGCAGTCTTGTGGTGCCAGCACTCGCCGATGTTGGGGCATTGCGCGCTCTCGCACACCGTGTTGAGCCCGAGAGAGCGGGCCAGACGCTTGAGGTCGTGGAAGTTCTCGCCAACCGGGGCGCGGGCCTTGAGCCACTCTGGTTTCGGCGCCGAAGCTCTGTTCGCGGGGATAATTTGAACCAGTTCCATCACGTCTTCATTGTAACGGTAGCGCAATCAAAGAACCTGCGCCGCTCGGGGTCGTTGGCCGGAGGATTGCGGTAGAACTGTTATGACCATGGTACACTGACCATGGTCATGTCTAGTGATTCACAATGAGGTAGCCCCATGCGGACAATGCCGGCAGGCGAATTCAAGGCCAAGTGCCTGGCCGTGATGGCTGAAGTGAATTCCACCGGTCAGCCGGTGCTTGTGACGAAGCGGGGCAAGCCGCTGGCTCGGGTTGTTCCCTCGGAGGAGCAGAAGCCGAAGGAGAGCCCGGAGTCGATCTTCGGCTGCTTGCGGCACATGGGCGTCATCACCGGAGACATTGTTTCGTCCGAGTTCACAGACAAAGAATGGGACCGGATGTTCGATGAGAAATGGGATCGACTCGAGAAAGGCCCGACGGAGTGATTCTGCTCGATACGCACGTTATGACGTGGCTGTTTTTGGCGCCCGAGAAATTGTCCATCCGAGCACGGGAAGCGATCCTCAGTGCTCGCGGCACCGGAGATCAGATCGGATTTTCTCCTATTTCGCTTTACGAGATAGCCAACGCCGCCCGCAGAAAAAGACTGCTTCTGCACTCTACTACCGAAGAGTTCATCGCCGCCATACAAACCAAGCTCACTCTGGTTCCCCTGACCGCCGGAATTGCAATTTGTGCTGCGGAGCTTCCCGATGCCTTTCACGGCGATCCCATGGACCGAATCGTTGCCGCCACTGCGATCATCAGCGATTGCACGCTAATCACTCACGACGATCGAATTCGCAGGGCGAACGCTTGCAAGGTGCTGTGGTAAGCCCTTAACGCAGACGCTCGCGGACCTCGGTGCGGACCAGGTAGAGAAAGAACACCAGGTTCAGCAGGCCCTGGACCAGCGCAGGGAGCTGATGCAGGCTGGTGAAGATCCACAGGTTGTAAACCGCCAGCAGGAAGACCGCAGCCAAAGCCAGCGCCCAGGCCCAGCGCAGCAGGCGCAACAGGCCGGCGCAGGCGGTGATGAACATTGCGGCAAAAACAAGAAACAGGGGCGGATAGTGGCGCCCGCCAACTACGCCGAGGATGATGACTCCTGAGAGCAGCAGCAGATAGAGGCTTATGGCGGCGAGTCCCGGCAAACGCAGCAAGTCCGCGAGGGACGATTGCGGTCCGGCAATTTTGGCCTCGACGGGCTTGGCCTCGATTGTTTTTGGGTCGATCATAGCGAGTGCAGGTAGGCGAGCAGGTCGCGAAGCTCGTCGTCGTTTATTGGTGTAGGGGGCATCATGAGCCGCCCTCGCAAAATGAGGTTGGTGAGCCGCTCATCCGTGGGTGGCGCGCCGGAAGGCATGGCCCTGATCTTGGTGATTGCCTGCAACCCCGGCCCCTTGAGACCGCGCGTTGTGGTGGGGTAGTGGCACTTGGCGCATTTGTCGTGATATACCTGCGCGCCGCGTGCCTCCTCCATGGTCCACATAGCTTCGGGCTTTGACGGAGGCAGCGACCGGCAACCGGTCAAAGCCATGGAAAGGCTGGCTGCGCAGGTGGAGAGGGCAAAGAGAGAGGCGAGGGAACGAGTGCGCATCTGGTCTTCATGATACAAGGTTACTCGGCGGCCCCTATAGCTTCGACGATGCGGTCGATGGCCTGGATCTCGGCGTCGCTGCCCGGGCGATGTCCATTCACAATGATCGAAAAAACCACCGTCTTGCCGCTGGCCGCCTGCATGTACCCGCTGAGCGCGTTTGCTTCGTTGTGGGTGCCCGTCTTGGCCCAGACCCGGCCTTTCAGGGGCGAGTCTTTGAATCGCCCGGACAGTGTTCCGTCTACCCCGGCTACGGGCAATGACCAGCGCCAGGCCAAACCCCAAGGCTGTTTCGCGGCATAGGTCAAAAGCTGCGTGAGGGCGCGGGGAGTTATGCGGTCGTCCTGACTCATTCCCGAACCGTCGTAGAAGAAGAAGTCGCCGTCATCCACGCCCGCCGAGACCATGAACTGCCTCACGACGCGCGTGCCTTGCGCATAGCTGCCGTCCTCGCCATAGACCTTGCCCAGCAGCCGCAGCAGGAGTTCGGCATGGAGGTTCTGGCTGAGTTTATTGATGACCGCGATGTCTTCACCGACCGCAACGGATACGTTGGTGGCCAGGACTTTGCGGTTTTCCAGCGGTGCGGCCATGGTCGGCAGCGGAACCGGGGTCAGCTTGAGCGGCTTGGCCCTCTCGGCCACAAAGTCTCCGGTTCCATTGGTGAACTTGTGCCGTGATGCGGCCGCCGCCGTTACGGTAACTCCGCGGCTCCTGAGTGCTTCAACAAATGCGGCGGCGGTGAATTCGGCCGGGTCTTCAACTGCAAGACCAACATGGAATCCCTGTGGCGGAATTGTTCCCCAGGCACGCACCATCCTGTTGCCCGGGCGGCGCTCGAGGCCGGGGTGTGGGGTTTCACCGTTGGCTGCGGGGATCATGGCGCTGTCCAGGGTGTAGTAATCGAACTTCGGATTCCACTCGACGGCAGTCGTCTCGGGCGCCACCGGGTCCGCTGTCACGGTCAACTCTGTCGTGTTCTCGTTGAAGCTGAGGGCGGAGACCGGGGCGCCGTAGCTCCATTGCAAGTCGCCCCAACTCCAGGATTGGCCGTAGGGCTCGTCGAGATAGAGGCTGTCGTCACCAACTACGCTGCCCTCGACAGTGCGCACGCCTGCTTGCTCTACCTGCCCGGCAAGCCGTTCCAGCACATCCATTGCGCGCGGAGGTTTCTCTACTTCGACATCAGAGGGCGCGACGGCGTTGGGGGATGTGGCTGGGGGTGGAGCGGTTGGGGCAGGAGCGGGCGCGCGATATGGATATTTACGGGCGCTCAAGGTGGGGTCTCCGGCGCCGAGAATGATGAGATCGCCGTGCAGCACACCCTGGCTGTCGATCTCGCCGCCGGCTACTACGTTGGTCGTCCAGGTTAGCGACCCCACGGGCAGCAAGGCGTAGGCCGCCGCGGTGGTGGCGAGCTTGGCGTTCGAGGCCGGCACAAAAAGCCGGCTTTCGTTCAAGCCATAAAGTTGCTTCCCTTCCATGGTGGAAACGCTGATGCCAAAGTCAGCGTGGCTCAGTGCCGGCTCGGCCAGAATTGCGCCGATGCGGTCTGCCAGCGGCCCCTTTCCTGGTGCGGCATGCGCTGCCGGCCGGACGCTTCGAGCCGTAGGCGGAGCCTGGCCAAACAGTCCGGCAGAAGGAAGCAATGCCACAGCCAGCGCAAGCGCGGGAATTCGCTGAAAGAGGTTCATGCCCGGAGTTTAGCAGGAGTGAGGCGGGTGAATGTTGATCGAGTCATGAGGAATGTTCGGGGTTGTGCTGTCTTACCTTGGCTAACTTCCGGTTTTGCTACAAACCGACAGGAATGACCGGAAATGCCTCATTGTTTCGCCATTCTGCACTTAATGACAACTGAGTGCTAAGCTGAACGCATTGCAAAAGAAAGTGTTCAGACAGCTACTTCATGAACTTAAATTGTGCCCGACTTTTCGATTGGGTTATCACCAGCTTCGCCCTAAAGATCTTTTGCCATGCGGCGCTTCTTGCTGGGATTGCCTTGGCTCCTGTTGCACTGGTCGCGCTTCCGCCCGCCGATTCACAGGACAGTGAGGCGGCGTTGTCCAAATCGTTTCGGTGTCCTGAAGAGTACCCTTCGGACAGGGCAAAAGAGTCCGCCCTTCATGAGTTCATGCAAAACTATACCGCCCGATTTCCAAACAACACCATTCGGGACATGATGCTTTTTCGATACCGTCTTCTTGTTGAGCATTCGTGCATTCAAACCCTTAACTCCATGCTCACGGATGTTGCGCCACTCTCTGAGATGCTCCGCTTCCAGAACCAGGACTTTGGGCCAAAGACGGAGAAGTACAATCCCGAAACCAACGCGTGGACGGTATGGTTTCGCAAAGACGGTCAACCCGCGCAACTTTCAGAAGCGGACCTAATCATCAATTTCTACGGATGGCCCGGCCCTTCACCCGATATCGTGGCCAAAGCATTCGTCCCGCCTCGGCAGGATATACATGTGATCGGCCAATTCGAGGCTCCAGACGAATTAACCAAGGAGCCAGCGTACTTCATTGTTTCCCAGACGCTGTATCCAGATGAAACGTATGGATACGTGAACATAAGCAAAATCACTTCTGTCGGGAACGGAACATACACCGTGACGCTCACAAAGAAGATAACAGGTAGTTCAACACCAGATATTGAGCGCAAAGGCAAGGCTTGGTCCCTCAGTGACGAAGGCAAGGCGGCAAGCCGCAACCTCGGAAATGTGGGCGTAGACCGCTCATGGCAGGAATACTTCGAGCAGGAGAAAAAGTGAATGCCACAATCTGAGTTCCGGACGTATTACCGCCAATCCGGAGACTATCAACCAGTGACTACCGGCGTGCTCACCATTCAACCAGAACACAGCGGAAGGAGCAGGGGCCTTCAGGCCCCTGAAGACGGCCGGCTCAATGATGGCCTTTAGGCCCGGGCCTTATTCACGAAGCCCGCTCAGTTTTGCAAGTGAAGTGGCATTGGGTCGAACGGTCCACGGGCAGCCGAACTGAAGGAATAAGCTTGCGGCGTCGAGACCAGTCCCCGCCGAACAGGATTTTCTTCGATATACAACACACATTGAGTGAACTTCTCTTTCGTCATGATCTGGCTCTCATTGAAGCTGCGCATCCACACATTCAGCTTGCTCTTCAGGCGGAAGGAGAATCCGCCCTTAATAAACTGCATGGCTTTTTCCAGCGAAACGTCTGGAGCGGGCGTAATCAGACCGTGGAAATGGTCGGGCATGATGACAAACGCGTGCAACAAGAATCTTCCCTGGCTGCGGTAGTCGAAGATGGTTTGCCGCAGCAGTTCCGTGGTGGCGGTGACCTGGAAAATACTGCGGCGCTCTGAAGTCACAGCGGTTACGAAGTACGTACGAGTTTCTTGTGGCGCGATCCGCATCTCGGCAGGATAAACGAAAGGCCCGTGGCTAAAGCCATTCTTGTTGAGGCTTGCGTCCAGGGGCCTGAAGGCCCCTTCTCCCTCCGCCACTGCCTCGATTGCACCGCCGGCAACCCAGCAGTTACCGTTTCAGTAATGTTCCCATGCGTAGCCAACGAACGGCGTGCGGTCAAACTACTCCTGCATTCATGGCGGCGGCCTTCGCGGCGCGCAGGGCGGCTACGGGGTCGCCGGTGGGCTTGAACTCCATGGCAACGACGTGGCGGTAGTGAAGCTGAGCCAGCTTGCGATAAATGCTGTTGTAGTTGATTTCGCCGCTGCCGGGCTCGTGGCGGCCGGGGACGTCGGCTACGTGGATGAGGCCGATCACGTCGATGTTCTTTTCCAGCTTCTCAATCAGATTGCCCTCGGCGATTTGCTCGTGGAAGAAGTCGTAGAGGAACTGGACCTGGGGATGATTGACCTGGCGCACGATGTCGATGGCCTCGGCGGCCGATTGCAGGTAGTACTTAGGATTCTCCTCGGGATCGATGCATTCGAGAAGCAGGCGCATGGGCTGGCCGTCAATCTTGCGGCCCTCGACAAGAGTTGCGGCTTGCTTGAGCGTCTCGACCGAGCATTGATGTTGCGCTTCTCGCGAAAGCCCCGGAACGACGTTGCCCGACAGCACAATCATGGCCGGGATGGCGAGCTTTTCCATAGGGGAAAATGCCTGACGCAGGTCGTCCAGAAATGCGTCGCGGCTGGCGGGGTCGGCAATGCCGTGAGGCAGTCCGGCGGTGGCGTCAATGGTGATGCCGAGACGCTTGCGAGCCGCGTTGGCGCTGGCGAAATCGGCTTCAGTCCACTTGGCATACTCGCCCACCAGTTCGACATTGGTGTAGCCAGCTTCTGCTACCTTGGCCAGCCTCTGCTCGAAGGGCAGGTCGTTGAAAACGGTCCAAAGCATGACGGAAAGCGGAAATGGGGGCAGTCTGTGCGCGACGGCCGGGCCGGCTGCAGCCGAAAATTCGGGCGAGGCCGCGGCAAGGGCGGCAACGGCAAACGATTGGGTGAAAGTGCGACGATTCATATTGTTCTCCTGAAAATGAATAGGCCTAATACTCGACCTGTATGCGCCTAATGTCATCGTTCTTTGGTCGGATTCGCAGCTTTGCCGGGGACTTTTCCGGATCGGCAAAGTTCCCGCCAGTCCTTTTCAGTCTGGTCGGCATAGAGGGAGCCGAATTTGGCCAGCGCTTCAGCAAAGCCGCCGCCATTGCCGAGATAGCCGGCGATGGCCAACGGGTCGCCGGAGCGTGCGTGGCCCCGCGCCAGCAACTCGCCGCAGACTTCGGCGTATGCCTCAAGCCCGGTACCGGCCAGGTCAGTCAAATCGATGGAGCCCTTGTGATCGTTGAGCTGGCGGACCAGGTAGTCGCGCCCGGCGAAATGCGTCCAGCCCAGGAAGGGGTCGGACTGCAACTGCATGGCTCGCTGGCCCTCGGCGGCGCGGCGGCCGTTGTGATCGGGAGGATGCGCGTCGGGCAGATAGGGCGCATAGGCCGAGGCAGGCTCTTCCTTGAGTTGGAGGAACAACGGATCAGTCGGCCCGTTGCCCTCGAAATAGATGCAGTAGTCGCGCAGGCCTACCGAGCCGGTACCCACGACTTTGAAGGCCACATCCACAGGGCGGTAAAACGACAGCAGGTGCTGCCGCTGCGGCTCCAGCATTTCGCGATAAGGCGCGAGGCCCGCAAGCACGACCGCCGCCTGGGAGCCAGTGACGCGAGTGAGAATTGGCTTTGCCTCCTTGAATCGCCTGGTGCTTGCGGACTTATCGGTTCCTGCCTTTTCCGCTACCGGTTCGGTAAGAAGATCCAGGGTATGCAGGGGTGTGGCTCGCTCGGCCTTGAGCAGGGCGTCGTGAATGGGCTCGATCTGGCCGAGGCGGCGCACCTGAAAGCGGCCCACTTCAAGGCACGGCATCTTGGCAAAGGTTCGCATCTGGGCGGCGTAGCGCTCGATGCACCGCACTACAGTTTCGCGAACCGCGGATTCCTTGTGGCCGGAGGCGCGGCCGGCCAGTACGAGGGAGGCGGCCATGCGCTTCAGGTCCCACTCGAAGGGGCCGCGGATGGTTTCGTCAAAATCGTTGATGTCGAAGACCAATTTGCCATCGGGCGCGGCGTAGGCGCCCAGGTTGCGAACATGGGCGTCACCGCAGAGCTGGCAGACGATTCCGGTGGAAGGCAGTACCGACAGGTCTGCAGCCATCACCGGAACCGCGCCGCGGAAGTAACCGAAGGGCGACTCCGCCATGAGCTGGTATTTGAGCTTGATGAGCGCAGGGATGCGGCCCCGCATGGAGCGAGCAAGCAGCGCAAGGGCGGGAGTTTTGCGCGCCTTCGGTTTCACATCGTCGTGTTGTTGGCGGCCCACCTGCTTGCGCCGCGCCTGGCCCAGGTTGCGGCGCTCTTCCGGAGTTGCCCAGTGCATGTCCGGGACCATACAACTGTTGACCAGCCGGGCGCAACCCGGCAAACCCTTTCATTTACACTTCTGGGTGGAAGCACGGCCCTGGAAATCGTAGTCTGAAATACTTTGGCGGGCTTGGCTCCCGGAGGATTACCTTTTGACGCGCGCTCTCGCCGTTCCGCTTTCGGCTTTACTTGGTCTTTCTGTCGCATCCCTTCCACTTGCTGCCCAGGCGCCTGCGAAGCCGCTCTCGGTGGAGACGATTTTCGCGCATGGCCCGTTGATTGGAACTCCTCCCGGCGGACTGGCGTGGTCTCCGGACGGAAAGCGGCTGACTTATTTGGACGGCGGCGAGCTGGTGGTCCTCGATGAAGGCGCGGGCAAACCGCATGTGCTGGTGAGCCGGGCCAAGCTGGCTTCAATTTCAGGGTCGAAGAACTCGGAAACAGATCAGGATCACCGCGACCGCTATAAGATGGCCAATTATCAATGGGCGCCCGACTCCGCGCACCTCCTGTTCGACTCCGACGGGCGGCTGTGGATGTACGACTTGCACAACGGCACGGGGTTGGAAATCGGCTTTACCGGTGCGGCTTCCGGAGATGACCCCAAGTTTTCACCCAACGGAGAGTTCCTCTCCTACGTGCGCCAACACGGGATCTCAGTCATGCGGCTGCGCGACCCCGGCACGCCGACATCGGTGCTAACAGGCCCACCCAACAATCTCACTTTCAGCGGTGAGGTGGATTGGGTTTATCTGGAAGAGTTGGAGACGCGCAGTAATTACTTCTGGTCGCCCGATTCGAAGAGCCTCGCGTTTCTGCAGATGAAGGAAGCCGATGTGCCGCTTTATCCGATTACCGATTGGATTCCTATACACGCGCAGGTGGATGTGGAGCGCTATCCGCAGCCGGGTGATCCCAACCCCGACGTTCATGTTGGTGTGGTTGGCGTTGGAGGCGGCAAGACAGTTTGGATCAAGCTTCCCATCCATGGGGGCCAGGACTATATCCCGCGCTTCGGCTGGATAGACCACAAGACACTGTGGATTGAGACGCTCACCCGCGATCACAAGCATCGCGATATTTATTTCGCGGATGCCGCCACGGGGCAGGCACATGTGGCGCTGCAACTTACCGACGAGAACTTTGTCGACGATAACTACGATGTTTCAGTGGGATTCGGTTCTATTGTTCTGACTAACTGGATTGATGGTCACAATCATCTCTACCTTTATAGTTACGACCAAAATAATCCTGCGACGGCCAAACTGGAGCGGCAACTGACCAAGGGTGACTTTGAAGTAGGTGAAGTGTCGCGTGTGGATCACGCGGGCAAGCTGATCTACTACGCGTCCAACGAAGGTAACCTGCTGGAGCAGCAGTTATGGCAGGTGAGCTTCGATGGCGAGCGCAAGCAACTGAGTGCCGGCGCGGGTTCGCATAGCGGCGTTTTTTCTCCCGCGAGCGGCGCATTTGTCGACCGGCATTCTACGCGGCTCGATCCGCCCACGCTGCGTTTGTGCCTGGCTTCGGGCAATTGCAATGTGTTTTGGCAAACCAGGGCGCTGGAGTCCTACCATTTGCGGGCTCCGGAACAGCTTGAGGTGAAGGCAAAAGATGGCACGACCTTGTACGCAACACTGCTGCTGCCGGAGGGCACGACCCCGGATTCTGTCCCCTTGATTGTGAATCCATACGGAGGCCCTGGCCCGCAGTCTGTGGCCAATCGCTGGGGCGATAACATCCTCTTCGACGAGTTACTGGCACAGCACGGCTTTGCGGTGCTGCGCGCGGACAATCGCGGCACTGGCTCGCGTGGACGCGCATTTGCCCAGGCGGCATGGCATAACTTCGGGCCCATCCAGTTAGAAGATCAGTTAGCTGTCGTCGACTCTGTGTTGGACGACTATCCGCAACTGGATCAGGATCGCTTGGGTTGGTGGGGCTGGAGTTGGGGAGGAACATTCACGCTGTACGCGCTCACCCATTCGGATCGCTTCCGCGCCGGGGTTGCGGTGGCGCCGGTGACCGATTGGCATAACTACGACTCAATCTATACGGAGCGGTACATGAGCCAGCCCGGCGAGTTTCCGGAGGGTTACAGGAATTTCTCGGTAACAAATTCGGCGGCGAAATTGAAAGGGCGATTGTTATTGGCGCAAGGCACCGGCGACGACAACGTGCACATGGGGAACGCGGTCCAGTTCATACAAAAACTGATTGAAGCCGGAGTTCCCTATGACTTGCAGATTTATCCGAGAAAGACTCACTCGATTTCTGGCGCTGACATGCGCACACACCTTTACAGCCGCATCCTGAGCCACTTTGAGCAATATCTGAAGCCACGGGTGGGAGTGCCCGGAACGGGGCAGTGAGAAGGGAGGAAAGCTTAAACTCCGCGGCGGCGGAAGAGGTCATCCTTGTCGCGGCAGCCGCAATTTGAGCATTCCAGGCAGCATATAAGGAACACAGCCACACCGACCGTGACTAATACGGCGAGGACCGCTCCATTCGTCGCTAACAAGTGAATTAAGCTAGCCATGCTCTAAGGACACCATACAAACGACTTGAACACTTTGTTGCCGCGCAACGCTCACGGGTTTCAGCGGGACCGGAACCTCTACCAGCCAATTCTATCACCGGCAATATTTTTGCGTCGCATTTTAATAGAGAACAAAAAGCGAATATACTGGCGATATGGCGACGGGTTCCAAATCGGAACAGGCTCCTGGCACCCATTTAAATTGGCTGTTCGTCGACCTTAACTCCTACTTTGCCTCGGTGGAGCAGCAGGTTCGGCCTGAGCTGCGCGGGAAGCCGGTCGGCATTGTGCCCATGATGGCCGACACAACTTGTTGTATTGCGGCCAGTTACGAGGCCAAGGCATTTGGGGTGAGGACCGGGACCATTGTGGCCGACGCCAAGCGGATGTGCCCTGGGCTGGTACTGGTGGAGGCGAGGCATGAGGTTTATGTCGATTTTCATCACCGGATTGTGGAAGCGGTGGAGAGTTGTTTGCCCGTGACGGCAGTGCTGTCAATCGACGAGATGGCCTGCAGGCTGATGGGCCGGGAGCGGCCGCTGCTGGCAGCGCTGGAACTAGGGAGACGGGTCAAGGCGCGCATCCGGGAACAAGTAGGCCCGATGATGCGCAGTTCGGTGGGTTTGGCAACCAACCGGTATCTGGCTAAAGTTGCGAGCGACATGGAGAAGCCGGACGGGCTGGTGGCGCTGCCGCTGGACCTGCTGCCCGAGGCGATGCTGCAACTAACTCTGCGCGATTTGCCGGGCATCGGCGCACAGACGGAAAAGCGGCTGAACGCGCAAGGAATCACTACCATGGAACAGATGCTGGCCCTCAATTGCGAGCGGGCGGGGCAGGTCTGGGGCTCGGTATGGGGCGAACGGCTGTGGCACTGGTTGAAGGGCGAGGACTTCGACATGTCGGAGACCGATCACCTGAAATCGATGAGCCATCAACATGTTTTGGGCCCGGAGATGCGCACGCCGGAGAAGGCGTGGGCGGTGGCTCACAAGTTGTTGCACAAAGCCGCCATGCGGCTGAGAAAAAAAGGATTATGGGCGAGCAGCATTGGACTGGCGATTGGCTTTGCCGTGCCACGCGGCCAGAAGGCCCCGATGAGCAAATTCGGAGTGCCGACGCGGGGATGGAAAGCCGAACAACGGCTGAGCGAGTGTCAGGACAACCAGACGTTCATTGCTGCGTTGAGCCGCTTGTGGGCGAGCCGGCCGGCCGGCCCGGAATTCGTTCATCCGTACTTCATCGGAGTCCATCTGAATGGACTTGTTCCTGACCGGCTGCACTCGCTGAATCTCTTCGAGGGGCTGGAGGACGAGCAGAGCCGGACCCGGTTGCTGGCGGCGATGGACGCTTTGAACAACAAGTACGGAATGAGCACGCTGGCTCCAGCGACAATGCTGACCGCGTACAAAGCCGCTCCCACGCGGATTGCTTTTCACAGCATTCCGGATCTTTTCTAGACATTCGAAGGCAGCCTCGAACCGGCATTGTCGACCCAAGGCGATGAAACGGTGGGCGACGCGCAATTATTCAGGGTGCTTTGCGCCTTCCTTGGCGCCATTCACAGTGCCTTTGGTCGTGTCTTCCGTTTTATGCCAGGCCTTCTTTGTGCCATGTTTCGTCTTGTGGTAGCCCTTCTTCGTTCCCTGTTTCACGCCGTGCCCGGCGTCTTTGGCCGCGTTCTTCGTTTCGTGCCCCGCATCCTTCATATCCTGTTTTGCGCCGCTGTCCTGGCTGGGGGTGGACTCTTGGCTCCATCCAAGAGCCGGTGCACCCACTAGGGCAGCTGCGAGGAGAAACGCCGATAGGTTCAGTTTTGTTTTCATCTATAGGGAGATTCCTATTCCGCATGCGGAGTTGGCTGAGCAAAGGAGAATCACCGCCGACCTTCCTTTGCGGGGGAATACTGGAGGTAGAGTAGGCTGGAATCATTCCCGCTTCCCTTCCCGCGCAAGATGGAGATCCTTTGAAGACGACAGAATTCTGGGAGGCCGCGCAGCCCCGACACAAATTTCAGACGCTCGACGCACTTCGCGGCGTTGCTGCCATCGTGGTGGTGATGTATCACAACCGGGCCCTGTTCGGGTGGACGCCGAGCCACGGTTACCTGGCGGTGGATCTGTTCTTCAACCTAAGTGGCTTTGTCCTTTCCTACGCTTACCAAAGTCGCTTGGACAGTGGGCTGCCCACCACGGCATTTCTCCGCGACCGGATCGTCCGGTTGGCCCCGCTCTACCTTCTGGCGTTGGCGCTGGGCATTGTAGCGATGGGCGTTGCAGGTCCTGGGGGCTGGCTGCACCTGACATGGATGCAGCACCTGGGATATGTCGGGCTGGGAGTGTTCCTGTTGCCGGCCCACTCCGCGGCGCAACCAGGTCTACCGCTGTTTCCTTATAACTATCCAAGTTGGACGCTCTTCCTCGAACTCTTGATGAACATAGGTCACGCCTTGTTTCTGAGGCGACTTCGGACCGCCGTTCTGGGAAGCATTTGCGCCACCTCCGCCCTGGTCCTTGTGGCCATCTACATATACGCGCACACCATCAATGCCGGTTGGGATTGGGGAACACTTTTCACAGTTGGCATTTCGCGAGTGATTTTCTCCTACACCTGCGGCATGCTTCTTTTTCGCGCCTGGCGCATGGGCAGCCACCGCGTGAAGCTTCCTGCGTCGCCGCTCCTGTTGCTGGCGTTTGCCGCGCTGGTGCTGCCGACACCACATCAAGCCATTTCCGCACTACTCATGATCCTGTTTCTGGTTCCAGCCATTGTGTACTGCGGCGCACTTAACGAACCCGGAAAGATCTCCTGGCGGATTTTTGGATCTCTGGGAGCTGCTTCATATGCCATCTATGTTCTTCACGCGCCGTTTTTTGTCTACTTCCAGCGGGCGTGGCCGGCTGCGGCGCCGCATGTACCGTGGTCCGGAATGCTAATGCTCGCAGCTCTCATATTTATCAGCCTGTTGATTGATCGCTTTTATGACACTCCTGTCCGGAAGGTGCTGCGAAGGCGGGCTTCATGACTTCTAGAAAGGAAACGCGATTCGACGGAGTACGGCCGGGATGGGTTGTACCTTTCGTTGTCGGTATCACTTTCGCGGGATGCTATCTGAGAAACTTTGTTCTTCCGAATGTGCCCCAATTGTTGTGGGCGGATCAGATGCTATACGCGACCAACGGTATCAGGATGCTTGCGGGGCAGATGCCCTATCGGGATTTCTTCGAGTTCATGACGCCGGGCACGGACCTGGTTTATGCGCTTCTATTTCGGTGTTTCGGTGTCCAGCTTTGGATACCTGACTTGCTCATGGATGTTTTGGCGGCCGCCGCGGTTCTGTTGATTACGCTGGCAGCCCGTAAGATTCTCCGAGGTGCTTCTGTCGTTTTGCCGGCGATATTCGCATTGGGCTTTGGGTTATATGGCGGACTGGATGCGACCCACCACTGGTTCAGCACGGTTTTCGCACTGGCCGCGATGGTTGTGTTGCTGCGTGGAACCGACATGCGACACGTTGCATGGGCCGGAGTTCTATGCGGCATGATGGCAAGCTTTACGCAAAGCAAGGGGGCTGCAGTCACCCTTGGCTTCGTGGTGTATATCATCTGGCGATCAATGCAACAGGGAGAGCAGGCCCGGGCACGATGGAAGAGGTGCCTGTTGTTATGCGGATCGGCTATGGGGAGCTTCTTGCTGATCAACTCTTATTACATGCTCAAGCTTGGATTAGCGGAATGGTGCCGATGGGTTGTCGTTTTTCCTTTTCGTTACTACCCGACGATGCCGGGACAGACCTGGCGCTCGCCGATGCTGGAATTCCAGAGCCGCGCCGGTGTGCTGAAGTGGGTGTGTGCCACTTTTCTTTATGTGGCTGTCCCGTTGATATACGTGGGCTTCTTGTGTGTAATGCGTCGCAAGCGAAGGACGGAGCCTGATGAACCCTGGGAACAACTTTTGTTAGTCGCGATAACTGGGATCGCAATGTTCCTCTCGGTCACACCTAGCCTCTCGATCATGCGAGCGTCATCTACATGTCTGCCTGCGACGATTCTTCTGGCATGGCTGCTGGAACGTGGAGAGGGAGAATTGCGTTGGATAAAGAGAGGCGCTGCGGCGTTGTCGGTGGCGTGCGCGTTGTATCTTGCCGTAAGCACGCAGAGAATGCATTGGAATTATCTCAGCCTTCCCGCGGGGCGAACGGCGATACTCGAGCCAGGTAGATATGAGCTTTACAAGTGGATGAAGGAACATACGCATCCCGGGCAGACTTATCTGGGGATTGCGCCCCTTTCATTCCCACTGCGGCTTAAGTTTGCGGGACCGATTCAGTCTCCCGGGCCCTGGGAGTACTATCGGCCGGAACATATTGCACGCTCGATTGTTGCTCTTGAACAAAATCGCGTTCCGCTACTTGTGCTTCGTACTTATACGCAATTTGAGAATACCGGCGGTTATGAGACGGAACATATACGATCATTTTTGGAATATGTTGGCGGACATTATCGCAGGACCAAGGTCTTTTCAACTGGGGATGAGGTGTGGGAGAGGGTTGCGGACTTACCCTGACGCGCATCCCAAACGCAGGTCCTTCGACTCCGCTGCGCTTCGCTCAGGATGACAACTATCGAGGGTTCAGGATGACAGTCATCGAGGACCTACACGCCAAACTGGCGTAGATGATGGTCCAGGTGCTTGTACATCAGGATTGCCCACTCCTGTGGAGTTAGCGGCCCAAAGAAACTATGCGGATGCCGGGTGCAACCCTCCGGGCCGGCGGCGGCAAAGCGGTCGATCAATGCGCACAGCCGCTCCTGTTCGGTGACCAGGTCCCGTTGATCTGCCACAACAAGAGTTTTCGCCGTAGGTGAATTCCGGCGCATCGGTTTTTCGTCTTTTAGCACCAACGGCTTCACCAACTGGCCAATGATGCGGCCGATGAACATCCTTGGCGGAATGGTGCCCCCTATTGCCCACTCCATGCCTCTGGAGCAATGCGCTGCCGCCTGGGCTGCATTCATGGTGCCCCACAGGTGCTCGCGATCCGACGCCAGCTTCGCCACCCGCTCCTTGACTTCGTTCGCTGTTGCCGGGTCAAAGAGATTCTTCATGCGGAGAGTTTCCTCTAATCAACCCCTCGCTTGCAAGCGCATGTAATCTTTCCTTACGAGTTTTTGACTTGACAACGGGTCGAGGGCCAGTGCATTTTGAGTAAGCCAGTATCCTTGGCCTGTGGTTCCGTTTGTTCATGGTTGGTCGGCCTTGGGAAGCGGAGTTACTCACTTCGGAATTCCAAAATCCTCTTACAGAACCTGCTTACAGGACCGCCTACGTTCGTCTTCATTTCGGAGAGATTTTCTCAATTTCGGAATTTGATGGAAGATGTGATGCCTAAGTCCCTGTCCAGGAAAGCACTGTTAACTGGGCTCTTTTTGCTCTTGGTTCTTACAACAACGGGCCCGTTGTGGGCCCAATCCGCCACTCTTGGGCGAGGCCTGGAGCAACTGGTACAACTTTACGAGTCCGGCAGTCCCAAGCTTGCCGCTGCATTAAAGCCTCATTTGACGTCACCTGACGGGCGGGTGTTGGTACAAGTCCGCTTGCAGCCCGGCGCCAAGGCGGACAAGGTTCGTGAGGAGCTTGCACGTAATGGGTTTCGGCTGCAAGCGGCGAGTTTGTTGGATCCGAGGCTGCTTGAGGGTTATCTGCCGCTCTCGTCTGCGCGGGCTCTGGCCGGGACGACGGGAGTCAAGAGCATCCACGCGGTTCAGCGCCCGCACGCTTTTGCCGGTTCGGTGCAGAGCCAGGCGGTTGCGGTGGAAAAGGCCGATGTGGCGCAGGCCCGGGGCATCGACGGCAGGGGAATCAAGCTAGGCGTGCTGTCAGATAGCTACGACATGTGCACCTCGTGCATAACCCACGCGGCCCAGGATGTGGCCAGCGGCGACCTGCCGCCCGGCGTCGTGGTGCTTGAAGACTTGCCCGTCGCGGATGGACCCGGCGCCGACGAAGGACGCGCCATGATGCAGTTGGCTCACGACATAGCGCCGGGCTCGGCCCAGGCTTTCGCCACGGCGTTTCTTGGCGAAGTGGATTTCTCAAACAACATCCTCAACCTGCGGCGTCAGTTTCACGCGGATGCCATCGTGGACGATGTCATTTACTCCAACGAGCCGATGTTCTCCGATGGCCTGCTGGCTCAGACCGTAGACGAGGTAGTGAAGGAAGGAGCTGCGTATTTTTCCTCGGCGGGCAACAACGGACTCGAGGCGTACGAGGACCAGTACCGGCCGATTTCCTTCCACGAGGCCAAGAAGCTGGTAGCCGAAGGAAAGTCCAATCTGGACTTGGCGGACCTGGTGGCGCACGGGCATACACCTGTAAGTGTGCAAAGCTTCCGCAATCCGGATGGACGCACCAGCATTACCCAGACTTTCGATTCCTTTGTCGATAACGTGCTTTCCTTCCAGTGGGACGAGCCGTTCTTCGTGGGCAAGGTGAAGACCAACTTCGATATCTATGTCTTTGACCAGAACGGCCACTATCTCGACCCGGCCGATCCTGCCTTTCCGGGCTTTTACTCAACCGACGACAACACGGTGACGGACGAAGCGGTTGAATTTGTGAATCTGCCCAACACCTATCCCACGCCTGTGGTCGGCCCTGGCGGGCTGGTTTCCAGCAGATACCAACTGCTGATCGCCAACATGAACGATGGACCGGCGCGGCATTTGAAATACGTCAATGTGAATGGGCTTGGCGAAAGCCAGCGGCAGAATGCGCCTTCGATATTCGGCCATGCCGCGGCCAGGCATGGGCAGGCGGTGGCCGCCATGTTCTATCCCATTCTCAACTTCCCCGAGGATTTCAGTTCGCCGGGCCCGGTGTCGATTCTTTTCGACGCTGCCGGGAGGAGACTGGAGGAAGCCGAGATCCGCAGGGTGCCTCAAATCACAGCTATTGATGGCGTGGACACGACGTTTTTTGGGTCATTCTTCGGCACGAGCGCCGCGGCCCCCGACGCAGCCGCTGTAGCCGCGCTGGTGATTCAGAAATCCGGAGGCCCGGGCAGCATATCCCCAAGCAGGGTCTATCAGAAGCTGCAGCGCACCGCTACACCGGTGGCGCTGTCAGAAGACCGTGCGCATTCGGGGACAAGAGCCGGCAACGTTTCGGCAACAGCAGCGGGCGACTTCACGCGTTATGGGGAATATTTCATGCTCGCGGCCGGAGGGGAATCGCATCACTCCATCCATTCGGTTGCGATCAACGTAGCCAATACGCCAACCGGGATGCAATTCAATCCGAATCCGCTGCGCTTCCACGTGGGACTGACCGATGGAATCGACCCCGCCAATATCACCGCGAGTTACAGCGCAGACGTGAAGACTGTCACTCTGAACTTCAAGCCGGGGACTTTCCGCGCGGGTGACGCATTCACCTTTGGCCTGAGTGTTTTCAATCCACTGCAAGGCACAACCGGAGAAGACGCGGACCGGATGGAAAATGCGAAGGTTACCGTAACTCTGGATAACAAGTCGACGAGGACAGGCACTTTCCGCGTCGCCCCAAAACAGTCGATCAACAGATTTACCGGGGCAGGATTGGTGAACGCCGACAAAGCCACGCGGTAAGGTGACGCTGGCGGGACCGGCGCGCGGAATGCGCCGGTCCCGCCGGGGATCTCTGTGCTGGATTTACATCCTGAAAGTCGGGGTCACTCGCCGAGGTCTTGGTGGGGCAAGTGAACAGATGCCCGGCCCCGCAATCGATCCACATACATAGTACGGTCATTTTCGAATCTGATCGAACGGCTGCGTAAGAAGATCGACGAAAAGATCCAATAGCCGATCGCGAGACCGATGAGTAGGATTAGAAAAACCGCTGCATTCCCGCGAGAAGAGGCCAACCACGAGGTTAAGAGCGTGGGAGCAGGGTATTGTCCTAGTTGGGTATGTTTGAGCAAGGATAACTCGATGGGAAAAATAACGAACGGGCTCAGGACGTTCCAGTAGAATGATAACTTTGCAAACTTGGCGCGGGGGTTCGGCGACTTGTAAAGAAGAAATGCTCGGCGCAACCAAGAGAGGCCGGCGCGATATTGCTGGAACTCCGTGAAACTTAGCTTAAACTCACGGTAATCCCGGAGTTCATTCGCGCGGTAGAGAGACAATACATTCTTGCCTGCCTTCAGCTGCTCGATCCGAGCTTCACGGAGCAACGTGATGACTTCTCCGGTGTCGTCCTTGTGGCTCTCATTTGGCAGAGTGGAAGATACCGCCTTGATCCAGCTCTCCCAGAAACAGATGAGTTTGGATTGTTCATCAAGCTGACGCACCCTCCAGGCCGATGGGTTCAGATCTTTGGCCCACGTTAGTACCGCCGGGATGAGAATTGCCACCAGCGGAATTCCAATCAGCATCGACGGACTGTGAACGAAATCGGAAATACTACGCCTCCTGAGATCTGCGTGTTTGTGTATAGATTCATTTTAGCCACTCTGAAGAGGCGGGGCGCGGGCCTGTGTGCCACAGCCTTGCCTATCCTCTAATGCGGATGCCCAAGCGTCAACAATCGCTGAACAGAGTTCGTGGTTTCCTCTCTTTCCAAGAACTTATTTCTCGCCGGTGCGTATTCTCTGCATCCCCGCGACCGCATTCCTGCGGAATAGAGAGTAGCAGCGAGATATATGGCCCACGACTGGCAACCGGACTTTGAACAACTCGTGGACGAGCACCAATCGATGGTGTTTTCGCTGGGCTGGCGGATGACTGGAGACCGCGGCCTGGCAGAAGAGATTGCACAGGATGTTTTTCTGGAACTGGACAGGAACCTGGGCAGGATGGAAAGTGCCGCGCACGCTTGCTTCTGGCTGCGGCGCGTGACGATGAGCCGCTCGGCGGATGCGATGCGGCGGCGGCGAGTGCGCGGGTTGGACCTGTGGGTAGAGATGGAAGAGCGTCACGGCATGAGGGTGGAGGAGCGCACGTCTCCCCTTGGGGCGCGGGTGGAACAACTGCTGGCCACCTTGCCGGAAGCGCAGAGGGCGGCGCTGGTTCTCCGCTACCAGGAAGAGATGACGCCGGAAGAGATTGCGGACACGCTGGGCGCGCCGCTGGCTACGGTGAAGAGCCACTTGCAGCGGGGGTTGAAGCTGCTGCGGGCCAAGGCCGCGAGCCATTTGAAGGAATACGTGAGGGTGAAGGAGCAGGCAAGTGGAATTTGAGCCGGTAGACGAGTTTGAGCGGGAATTACACGAGGCGTTGGTACGGCGACCGGCGCCGCCAAGCCTGAAGCGCAAGATTATGGAGCGTCGCGGGCGCGCGCTGCGGCCGCGGAGTTATGCGGTGCTATGGCAGCGGTTGGCCGCTTGCCTGGTGTTGGCCGGAGCGCTTGGCGGAGCGGTAGGTTGGCAGCGGCATGTGCAGGAAGAACGGCGCAAGGGAGAAGCTGCCCGCGAGCAGGTGTTGACGGCGCTGCGGATCACCGGTCATGCGCTGAACCACATGAATATTCAACTGGCGGCCCATGGCCGCGGACATGAGTAAGGAGAGCCCTGAAATGAAGAAACAGATTGGCATTTTGATTTTGGCGGTGGCCGCTTTGGCGGCATCGGCACTGGCACAGACGACGCAGTGGCCGTTGCCGCCGGAGATGGAGAAGGAACTGGCTGCGCGCGCGTCGGACGTGACCGAGGTGACGCTGGGCAAAAACATGCTGGGGTTTGCTGCCAAATTCATGAACGGCAAGGACAGCGATGACGTCGCCACCAAGCAGCTGATTCAGGGACTGGACGGCATCTATGTGCGGAGTTACGAGTTCGACAAGGACGGGCAGTACTCGGTGGAAGAGATCGAGAAGCTGCGCAAGTACTTCGAGACCAGCGAGTGGTCGCCGATTGTGCGCGAACGGGAGCGCAAGTCATCCGAGACCACGGACGTAATGGTAAAGCTGGTGAATGGTGAGCCGCACGGGATTTTCATTCTGACGGCGGAGCCGAAGGAACTGACCATCGTTTTGATTCTGGGGCCGATTCGCATGGAGGATCTGGGCAAGCTGAAGGGCATAAGCGGATTGGGCGCGCTAGGCGCCATGCAGGATGGCCCGCACGGCAAGTACAAGGACAAGACCAAGGACAAGGATAAGAAGGGCGGCGATCAATGAAGCGGTTATTCCTGATTCCCATCGGACTTGTGACATTGCTGATTCCGGTCGCGGTGCTGGCTGGGAGCGGCGAAGGCTTTGATGGCGTGGTACATTCGATCGAAAGCAAGTATCACATTCACGCCACGCGGATTCCCTTCCTCGGAATTGTGAGCTTGATCTCGCGGAAGGCAACACATGGGGGCGTAAACGGCTTGCACCTGGCGGAGTTCGAACACCTTTCGGGGCCAGTTGACGGAGAAGAGCTGAACCGGTTGGTCGAGGAGAAGCTGGGCGCGGGTTGGGAGCGCATCATTCGCGAGACCAGCCGCCAAGGCTGCGAGCAAACCTTGATCTTCATTCATCCCGAAGGCGACCTTATGGGGCTGTTTGTGGTGGATTACGACAGCCATGAGATGAACGTAGTCGAGATTTCAGTTGACCCTGATCACTTGAATGAGAATATCGGGCACTACGAACATCATCATGAGCGGGAGCACGACGGGGATAAGTCGGACTAGGCATTTCATGAGCCCTTTTGATTACTGTCCACTGTTCACCGTTCACTTGAAGATCGGAACCAAACTCTTCATATGCTGCGCGGGCACAACTGACTAGACTTGTATGTGCAATGGGCAGCTTATCTCCATCGCCAGCCACGAATTACCGTGGGCGGCTTGCACCGTCACCTACGGGCTTTCTGCACGTGGGCCACGCGCGTACCTATTGGACCGCATACCAGCGGGCCAGAGACGCGAGTGGAGTGCTGGTGATGCGCATGGAGGACCTGGACCCGGAGCGGAGCCGCAGCGCCTACGCCGAGGCCGCGATGGAAGACCTGCGGTGGCTAGGCATCCGCTGGCAGGAGGGCCCGGACAAAGGCGGACCTTTTGCGCCCTATGCACAGAGCCGCCGGCGGGGCATCTACCTGGCGGCATGGCGGAAGCTGATGCAGCGCGGCTTTCTGTTTCCCTGCCGCTGCTCGCGTAAAGATTTGGAAGCCGCGGTGGGAGCACCGCACGAGAGCGGCATGGGCGGCGCGCAAAGCAACGGGAAACTGGACCCGCTGGACGATGAGCCCATCTATCCCGGCACATGCCGCCGCTTCCAGGGGCACGCTCCGCAACTGCCGGGGCCGACGGTGAGTGAGATTGAATCGCCGGATGGGCTCAACTGGCGATTCCGAGTGCCGGACGGTGCAGTGGTGGAGTTTGAGGACCGAAACCTTGGTCCGCAGAGATTTGTGGCCGGGCGGGACTTTGGGGACTTTGTGGTTTGGCGGCGTGACGGGAGCCCGAGTTACCAGCTCGCCTGCGTGGCCGACGATGCGACCATGGGCATTACCGAGGTGGTACGCGGCGCCGACCTGCTGCTTTCGACCGCGCGACAGATTCTGCTTAACCGTGCGCTGGGCTGTAAGGACCCTGACTGGTTCCATTGCCGGCTTGTGGTTGACCATAACGGCCGGCGACTGGCCAAGCGCTACGATGCGCTGAGCCTGCGGACACTGCGGCAGAGGGGGCTTACGCCCATGAATATCCTGTCGGCAGAGTTGCCACAAGGGGTGTGAGAGGGGGGAGCCCAATTGGCTTCCGAGGTCCCAGAATCGGGACCCAAAGCACCCAGTTGCCTCGCCGTGCCTTATCCGTGGCGGATAAACGAGCCGTTTTGTAGCTCGGTCATCGCCTGGCGGAGTTCAGCTTGCGTGTTCATCACGATGGGGCCGTACCAAGCTACCGGCTCCTCCAGAGGCTTGCCGGAGACGAGCAGAAAACGGATGCCCTCGGGGCCGGCCTGGACCACAATCTCATCGCCTCGGTCGAATAATACGAGCGAATGATTTTTCGCGTCGTAAGCGGGCTCGGCGCCCGGGTCGACGGCGGATTCGGTAAGCACCGCCTGGGGATCTGAGGCGTCCCTAAAGCTGCCCAAACCGGCAAAGACATAAGCAAAGGCGTTGCGAGTTGTCTCCACCTTGATGCGCTTGCGCTGGTTGGGCGGGACCGAAATGTCCACGTAGCTTGGATCGGCGGCTACACCCTCGACTGGTCCCTTCTTCCCCCAAAACTCGCCACAAATAATGCGCGCGCGTGTTCCATCGTCCTCGGTCACCTCGGGGATCGCGCTGGAGGGAATGTCCTGGTAGCGCGGGTCGGTCATTTTCAAAGCTGCGGGCAGGTTGGCCCACAATTGAAAGCCGTGCATGCGGCCTCGCTCGTCGCCCTTGGGCATCTCCTGGTGCAGAATGCCGCTTCCGGCAGTCATCCACTGCACATCGCCGGCTGTCATGAGGCCCTTGTTGCCCAGACTGTCGCCGTGGGCAACCTCTCCGGCCAATACATAGGTGATGGTCTCGATTCCGCGGTGCGGATGCCACGGGAATCCAGCGAGGTAGTCGGCCGGATTCTCGTTGCGAAAATCATCCAGCAACAGAAAGGGATCGAATTCAGCCGTCTTGCCGAAGCCGAATGCGCGCTGCAATTTGACGCCGGCCCCTTCGATGGTGGGTTTGGTTTGAAGAATCTGCTTCACGGGACGAAGCGACATGGTTGACCTCCTGTGCGTGCTGGATATTTGATGCGCCAGGAAGATATTCGTTGCAACAACTATATGCATCGTTGGAGTCGAACAAAATCAGCAAGTTGGCGCCAGCGCGGAAGGGCGAGTTAGCGGACGGTGCCTGGCTCCTGATCAATTCGTCGGAGGGTGGGCTCCCCGGAGGCAACGTGCTTGCCTGCGGAGGCATCCGATTCATCGAGTTCTGGAAACCGTCTTCCCCGAGACTCGGACAAATCCCCCTCCGCGACGGACCAGTTGACAAAAACCCAAGGAGTTAAACATGCCGGAAAAGAACCGCGCGCGTCAGGGAAAACACGAAGTTAGCCGCGAATTCACTGAATCTACCGGTCATGCTGGAGAGTTGCACCAGCAGGCGGGCGGCAAGCATCCGCCGCTGACCACGCAGACCGGCGCGATTGTCGCCGACGATGAAAACTCCCTGCGCGGCGGCGAACGCGGCCCCACGCTACTGGAAGACCACATTCTGGTGGAGAAGATTCAGCATTTCGACCACGAACGCATTCCCGAGCGGATTGTGCATGCGCGGGGATTTGGCGCGCACGGCAATTTCAAATTGACCTCTTCACTGAAGGGGATTTCGCGGGCAGCCATTTTTAACGAAGTCGGGGTGGAAACCCCGGTCTTCGTGCGCTTCTCTACCGTTGCGGGCAACAAAGGGTCAAGCGACCTGGCGCGCGACGTGCGCGGCTTTGCGACCAAGTTCTATACCAGGGAGGGCAACTGGGACCTGGTTGGCAATAACATCCCTGTCTTCTTCATTCAGGATGCGATGAAATTTCCCGATCTGATCCACTCGGTAAAGCAGGAGCCGGACCGCGGATTTCCCCAGGCAGGTTCGGCCCACGACACGTTTTGGGATTTCGCGTCGCTGATGCCCGAGTCCACTCATATGCTGATGTGGGCCATGTCGGATCGCGCGATTCCGCGCTCCTTCCGCATGATGGAAGGCTTCGGCGTGCATACTTATCGCCTGGTGGACGAGGACGGCAAATCGACCTTTGTCAAGTTCCACTGGCGGCCGAAACTGGGAATGCAATCGGTGGTGTGGGACGAGGCATTGAAGCTGAATGGGGCCGACCCTGACTTCCATCGCCGCGACTTATGGAACGCTATAACTGAGGGTAACTTCCCCGAGTGGGAGTTTGCGGTACAGCTCTTCGATCAGGCGTTTGCCGATAAGTTCGACTTCGACGTGCTGGATGCCACAAAGCTTATTCCGGAGGAGATTCTGCCTCTGCGCGTGATCGGGCGCATGGTGCTGAATCGCAACGTGGAAAACTTCTTTGCCGAGACGGAACAGGCGGCGTTTTGCGTGCGCAACATTGTGCCGGGCATCGACTTCAGCAACGACCCGCTGCTGCAAGGTCGCATTTTCTCCTACAAGGACACGCAGCTTTCACGTTTGGGCGGACCGAATTTCGAGCAGATCCCGGTAAACGCCGCCAAGTGCCCGGTGATGCACCTGCAACGCGATGGACACATGCAGATGAACTTGCAGAAGGGGCGGGTGGCCTATTCGCCAAGTTCGCTGCAAGCCGACACGCCGCGCCAGGACCCGCATCGGGGTCAGGCAAGCTTTGCCGCACCTATGGAAGGCGACAAGCTGCGTGTTCGTGCCGAATCGTTCGCGGACCACTTTTCGCAGGCACGACAATTTTTCTATTCCCAGACCGAGGTCGAGCAGAACCACATCGTGTCAGCCTTCGTGTTCGAATTGAGCAAGGTCGAAACAAAAGCGGTGCGCGAACGGATGGTTGCGCAGCTTGCAAATGTCGATCCCAAGATTGCAAAACGCGTTGCAAACGGTCTCGGTCTGCAAGGAGATATCACACCCGCGGCCACAACGGTGAAGGCGCGAACCAATCTTTCCTTCTCGCCGGCGCTCAGCATTCTTGGCAACGCCAAAAAGACACTGGAAGGCCGGAAGGTGGGATGCCTGGTGACAGATGGCTCAGATGCCGGGGTCGTGCAATCGCTGCGGGCCGCGGCCAAGAAAATGAAGGCGGGTTTTGCAGTGGTGGCGCCCAAGGTGGGCGGAGCCGCCGGTGCCGGTGGCAAGCTGATTGAAGCGGATATGCAGCTTGCGGGTGGCCCCTCCGTGCTGTTTGATGCGGTGTTCGTGGCTGTTTCAGCCGATGGCGCGAAGATGCTGCTGAAAGAGGCCGCGGCGGTCGGGTGGGTGCATGATGCCTATGCTCATTGCAAAGTAATTGGCGCAACCGCGGAGGCAAAGGCGCTGCTGGGTGCGGCGGGAGTTACCGCCGATAAGGGCGTCGTGATCGGGACGGATGCGAATGCGTTTCTTGGCACGGCCGCCAATGGACGGGCTTGGGAGAGAGAGGCCAAGGTGAAGACGGTCTACTGAGAGAGTGTTGGCTGCGAGATGCCCGAGGTCCCGGTGCCGGGACCTGGGCAACCCGGACCATTTATCCACATCGCTTTCCATATCCTCACCAATGCGCCTCGCGGGCCGGGCTTATTCTCAAAGACAGATCGCCCCGTGTCCGACTTCGCACAAACCGTCAAGCAGCAGGCCGACATCGTCAAGGTGATCGAGGGGTATATCCGGCTGCGCAAGGCGGGGGCGCAGAACTACTCCGGGTTGTGCCCGTTCCACAAGGAAAAATCGCCGTCGTTCTCCGTGCATGCGGTACGCCAGTTCTATCACTGCTTCGGCTGCCAGGCCTCGGGAGACGTGTTCAGCTTTGTGGGCAAGATTGAGAATGTGGGCTTTCCGGAGGCGGTGCGGATCGTGGCGCAGAAGTGCGGCATTCCGCTGCCGAAAAGGGAGTTTTCATCGCCTGAAGAGGCTGCCGGAGCGCGGCTGCGAGCGCGGCTGCTGGAGTTGCACGAGACTGCTACTGCGTGGTTCGAGGAGCAGTTGCGCGGCCCGGAAGGCGCGGTGGCGCGCGAGTACCTGGCCGGGCGCGGGCTGACGCCGGAGGGCATCAAGGCCTTTCGCATTGGCTACGCGCCGGACAGCTTCAACGCGCTGCGCGACCGGCTGGGCAGCATGGCGGACGGCGAGACGCTGCGGGCCAGCGGGCTGTTCGGGTCGAAGGAGCAGGAGGATGGCGGGCAGGGGCACCTCTACGACCGCTTCCGCAAACGGGTGATGTTCCCCATCGCCAACGAAAGCGGGCGGGTGATCGCTTTTACGGCGCGGACGCTGGAGACGGGCGAGAAGGCCGGGCCCAAATATATGAATTCGCCGGAGACGCCTCTCTATTCCAAGGGGTCTGTCCTCTTCAATATGGACAAGGCGCGGACGGCAATTCGCCGCGACGAGTTTGCCCTGTTGGTGGAGGGGCAGATGGACTGCATCTCAGTGTTTCTGCGGGGGATTCAGAACGTGATCGCCACCAGCGGGACGGCTTTTACCGAGCAACAGATTGCGCTTTTGCGACGGCACACTTCGAATGTGCTGGTGAACTTCGATCCCGACGCCGCGGGGGCGAATGCGGCGGAAAAGTCCATTGCCCTGCTTACCGAGGAGGGCTTCACCATCAAAATTGTCACACTCGACGACGGCCTGGACCCGGACCGGTTCATCCGCGAGCGCGGGGTGGAGGCTTACACAAAAGCGCTGATGGGAGCTCGCAGGCAGTCCGACTACCTGATTGAGAGGGCGCGGCAAATGTTTCCCGGGGCGAGTGCGGAGCAGAAGGTGAAGGCGATGAACTATCTGCTGCCGCATATCCGGCGGATGCCGCAAAAGCTCGCGCGAGACCAATTTGCCGGAGACGCGGCGCAAAAGCTGGGCATTGATTCGGCTGTGCTGCGCGAGGAACTGCGACAGGCGGCGCTGAGGCGGCGCGATCACATAGAGATGCGCGCAACTGCGCTAAATGAGGTGGAAAGGGTGTTGCTGCGGGCGCTGGCCATTACCGACCCGGAAAACGAGGGGGCGCGCCGGCTGGCTACAGAAGCGCTCGCACAGCAACCTACCTGGTTTGAGCATCTTGGCGCGTTCGCGGCATTGCGGGCACTGGCGGATCGCCAGGCCACAGACCCTATGGATGCGGTGGAGGATCCGGCACAACGGGCGTTGCTGGCCGAGACGCTGCTGGGTGAGACCAAGCCACCCGCAGAAACAGAGGTGCAAAGCGCCATCCAGGAGATCCAGGAGCGGGCGATTGAGAACCGGCAACGGGGCTTGCGTACCTTGATCGGAGAAGCGGAACGGCGGGGGGATTTTGCCGAGCTGGCTTTGCTGACCCAGCAAAAGCTCGATTTGGACCGAGCGCTGCGGCAGTTACACCTGCATCGGGACGGGGTATAAACCTGCGGGTTTCATCATCGTAAGCTTCCGCAGTCCCAGGACCCTCCGGCCGGCCCTGGGACTGGCCTGAAAACGGGGAATTCTTGCGTCGCTTTTGTCTCGCGGCGCATCCAAATAATTGATAGCGGCGCGGACAAGCGGCAAACCGGCCCGGCCAGGTCGCGAAGCGGCAGGCATCTGTTATCGCTTTGCCCCGTATTTTGCGGTGGCGAAGCCGTGCCAGACTGTGGTAATCTATTGATCTCTGTGAGGATGCGCGCCACCCTGCCCCAAAAATGAGCTGCGGCTCGCGGGCGACCCAGGCGAAACCTGACGCGCTGCCATCCTGTTCCGAGCAACTACCTGAACCGCTCATTTATGCGGGTATCCGCAGGTTCGTCTGCATGTGCGGAAAGATTTCTCTCTGGAAATCTTTTTTTTGCGCTACAGTTCGGACCACGTATCGTTGCGCGAAACGGCGCTGAATCTGTTTTGCCGAGGAGAGTAGGAGAAAATTGGCGACTGAAGACAAGTTTGAACACGAGATTGAAGGCCTGATCGAAGTTGGCAAAGAGAAGGGCTATCTCACTTACGGCGATGTGAACGACATGCTGCCGGAGGAGATTGGTTCGGCCGACGACCTGGACGACCTGATTACAACCATTGGCACCCAGGGCATTGACCTGCTGGATGGGCCGAAGTTTCCCGGCGACAAGGACTTCGAGTTGGAAGAGGGCGAAGACGTCGAGCTCGACTTGACGCCCGGCACGCTGGAGAAGACCAATGACCCGGTGAGGATGTACCTGCGCGAAATGGGCACCGTACCCCTGCTCACGCGCGAAGGCGAAGTCGAAATCGCCAAGCGCATCGAGGAAGGCGAAATCACGATCCTGCGAGCTTTGCTCGCGTCCATCCTCGGGACTCAAGCCATTGTCGAATTGGGCGAACGCCTTTCGACCGGCAAGACCAAGGTGAAGGACGTCATCCGCGGCGTCGAAGAAGAAGTCTCGGCCGATGACGAACGCGTTTACCTCGAAAAAGTTCTCGCGGCCGTCGCCAAGGTGAAGTCCTTCCTGGGTTACCAGGAAAAGGCCGAGCCGAAGCTCCACGGCGCGGAATCCCGCAAGACGACCGTCGCTGAAAAAGATCGCATCAAGCTCGAGCTGAAGCGCCGCGAGCGCCAGGTCGAAGCCGCGTTCTCGAACATTGCTTTCAACCGTAAAACCATCAATGTCCTTTCGATCAAGATCAAGGACTACTGGGGCCGCGGCAAAGAGCTCGTCGATGAGCGCAAAAAGGCCT
>PLZC01000021.1 GCA_003151985.1 Acidobacteriaceae bacterium | reverse complement strand
GGCTGGCGAAGGCCGGAGTCGGGCCCGGTGCCCCGGACGTCTCTACAACGAATGCGCTACGTACGTTTCTGCTGATGCCGGTGCCGAGCGTCCCCCTCAGTACGATCTTCTTTGCCGTGGGGAGTACGATCTTTTCCTATCTCCTCCTGCGTGGACGGATGGTGCCCGTCTCAATCGCATGGATGGGCGTGTTCGCATCGGGCCTGCTCGTGGTGGCACTGCCCCTGCAAGTCGCCGGTTTCCCCACAGGGCCGCTGACCGGATACTACCAGTGGCTGCCGGCCCTCGTATCCCAAACCGTGCTCGCGCTGTGGCTGCTCATCAAAGGCGTCGCCACACCGGCGACGCGATTGAGCGCTACATCGCAAGATGTTTGAATCAATGAGATCAGACTTTCAGTCGCCGGATCATCTGCGAGAAGTCTACGGAAGAGGGCGACCCGGCGGCTAAAGAGAAGAGAATGGGCACTCGCTCAACGCGTCATCGCCGTCTTTCGCGATTGCCAACAAATCAGCGCGCATCCCAGCGAGAGGAACGCCTCGTGGATGTCCGCCCGCTTGTCATACTGCACGCGCAGACGGCGAAACCATTTCAAGGTGTTTGGACCGTCGCGTGGGCTATCCCGCAANNAATGGTTTTACCTTTCATTGACATGTGTTGCCTCGGGAAAGCGCAGTGTCGAGGCAATAGGAGGCTCTTTATGGTGCACACGAGTCACATGGAAAACGCATTCAACCGCCGCTCGTTCGTGAAGAACGGGCTCACCGTCGCTGGTCTCGCATCTGCGGGCGTCGGATTCCTGGTAAGCGGCTCTTCGGTATTCGCGGAAGAGGAAGAACATCGCGGTCATCTGACACGGGGAGATGCTGCACTGCTCCGGTTTGCAGCGGCGGCAGAGATTCTGGAGACTGATTTCTGGGTCCAGTACAACGAACTGTGCGGTATCCCGGACAAGGAAGTTCCGGGCGGAAAAGGAAATCCTGCGTTCACCGCGGCACTTTCAGTGCTGGACGCGGACATGGCCCAGTATGTTCATGACAATACAGATGATGAGTTCACGCACCAGAACTTTCTGAATGCCTACCTGGTCTCAAAAGGGGCGGACCCGGTAAGTCTCGAGCCGTTCCGCACGCTGATGGGCAGCACGGCGACCGGTTCGAGTGGAAAAATGCGGCTAACAAATTTAATGGAACTCACGTTGGATACGAGTTGGTGGACTCGCTATCGCAGCGGTACACATAATCCTGACCTCGACCCGAGCTTTACTTTCCCGCAGGCGGTTCCGACGCTGGCAAAGGGAAAGCATACCGCCATTCCGAGGACAGACGCAGACACGACGGATGCGAATTTTCTTCAGGCGATTGCAAATACAGCCGGTTTCCACATGCCCACGATCGAACAGGGCGGCAACAGCCTCTACCCAGCGATGGCGCAAAGAGCCACAAGTGTGGAGGTATTGAGAATTCTTATCAGCATCGGGCCTACGGAGACGATGCATTTCCAAACCTGGGCAGACAAGGCTGGCAATGCGCCTCCTCTGACTGCAACGGATCCAATGACGGGAGTGTCTGTAACATTTCCAGATCTAAATTCCGCGCCCTTTGGCGGCTCGAACTTCCAGACCAACCTGATCATGCCTGAACCCTGTCCGTTCATCAGCCGAAAACTTCCGCAATGCTCAGTGATTCGGCCGACGGAAACGAAGGGGATTGCATTGGGAGTGGTCAAATTTCTGACTGATATGGGGCTTTTTATCGGGCAATCGCCAGCGTTTTTCAGCCTCATGCGCGACCTGGCGGAAGATGCAGACGAGGCAAGACGGGAGCTTTGAGCCACTCCCTTTGATCACTTGGGACTGTTGGGTGCCGTATAAGTTTTCGACCGCAACCGCACATTTGTAATCGTGAATTCGGCAGCAGTTCCGGCCCTAGAAATGCTGCCGAATTTACCACATCAACCCTCAGTTAGAGCCTAGCTTTACCAAAGCAAGGAAAACACACTTATGGATTCCGCTCATCGTATGGAACACAGGCTGTCTGGCCTGATGGCGCGTGGCGGCGTGGCCATCACTCGGGTCGCGCTCGGCTTCATCTTTCTGTAGTTTGGGATACTGAAACTCCTTCATACAATCACTCCCATCGATGTGCTTGGCGCAATCAGCACCATCGGTATTCCCGTGCTGCTCTTTGTTGATTCGCGTCGCGTACTGCACAGAGGGTTTCGGCTCCGCTTACCCTTGGGGCTTCGTCTCCCTAACTGGTTCCTACATGAGGATAGGGATGGACTCCCCCTGGCTTGTGTCTCTCGAAGGAGCGGCAAATTCATCAATGTAGTCGAATTTGTAGCTGCCAAAGCACTCCAAAACCGCAAAGATCAACAGCGATTGGGATGCAGGCTGTAACGTATTCCATCAAAAGCACTTATTTTCAACAGCTTTCAACAGGTTTCAACAAGTCGTCGAATCTGGTTCGGGACCAGGGTCTCTACCTCTAGCAAGTCTTCTAGACTCAGTTATTTGCAAAACTCAACTTGTTGAAGTTTGTGGATTCTGGAGGTTTTCGCAGCTACAAAATCATCTACATTGACCTCGTGGCCATCCTAGATTCTTGTCTATCAGTCGGTTAGGACAATGTTTGCGTATCGCCGACCCCCTGGGTTTGCACCAGGGGTCTAGTTCAAGAGCGTCGCTTCCAAGCAGGCAACGGCTTGGAAGCGACAACCGGCCTCGGTGAACCAAATTTGGGCCTTGGTGACTTGACGGCGAGACTCACCCCGCGAAACCTGACATTCCATTTGGCTCAGAAATAACGAGGCCGATCAACACTCGGCATGGTCGTTCCCCGGTCAGAGCGACTTACACGGCGCATTCCTCTTCAGGCAAGTGGGGCTCGACTCTTAATGCGCGACCACAGGGCGTGTCGCCCGGAGCTCAGGGCAATCCTCGTTCGACCAACTGCTGATTCGCATTGCTTGAAAAACGGGGATCTCGGTAACTTCAAGCCCACGGGCGGTTGGTCTGAATCTT
>PLZC01000385.1:6975-8092 GCA_003151985.1 Acidobacteriaceae bacterium | reverse complement strand
TGCGCGGCGGCCTCGGCGCCATGGGAATGGGTGGGAAACAAAAGTTCGGACGGTAACGGGATCGGAGATGGCCCTGACAATTGAGACGATACTAAATGCCGAGAATGACCAGGCACTCTTCGACCTGCTTTCAGCGGAATTGCAAAGACTCCTCCCACCAGAATACGCGCTACCTCTGAATCAGAACCAGGCTGGGCTGGATGCGGGTGCAGAACTCCGGAGTGATGGCCGCTAGCTGGACCACGTCGACTTTGAAGGGAAGACGGGACTCGTCGAAGGCTTCTGCGAGGAGGGCGGATTCGTGGAGCGAAAGTTCGGGGCCCTCGATGGCCAGGTCGAGATCGGAGAAGCGCTTCACGCGCTGGCCCGTGGCGCGCGAGCCGAAGGCCCAGACCTTGCGGCCGGCAAGATGCGTGCGCAGAATCGATAACAACTGATCCCACTCGGGCGGTTCGAGAGCAATGGGCGGAGTCAGCGTTTCACTCTTCATCTTCAGTCCTCCGCCTTTGCCAGTTGCTCGTAGAGGAATTCCGCTTCCAGGGCAAAGCCCGGAATCCGTTCGACGACCCGTTGCGCGACCTCTTCGTTGTAGACATGGCTGGTGAGATTGCGCGCCTGCCGGAAATCGGACCAGATATCCCAGCCCGAGCGCAGCAGGCCGTATTCGCTTGCGGTGCGGATGAGCGTGGGGAAGCTCATTTCGCTGTCCGGAGCCGCCGCTTCGGTTAGCGCCAGGCGGCGCTTCAACATGCTGGCACACAGACCATAGGTGAACTCGAACCTCTGGATCACGGCATCGCGATAGAGCGTGTTGGCCGGGTCGCCCTGGAGCGCGGCAAGGCCCTCTTTGAGGCGCTGAACCGCTTTCCCGAGAGGCGAATAGTCGATGCTGGACATATGCACATTCTATGCCAGCTTCCATCTGCGAGAATAACGGAAATGGCGACGCTCCCGGCCGCTCCTTGGTTGTGCATACTTTTTGGCGAGAAATGGCCTCGACAGCCAGTCTCTCGTCACCAGGCTGGACAATAGAAACAGGAAAGAACATGACCGCTACAACCCTCCAGGACCAACTCGACGAGATCACCGCCAACACCCGGCAGTTGGTGCAGGCTGA
>PLZC01000385.1:0-6944 GCA_003151985.1 Acidobacteriaceae bacterium | reverse complement strand
GCCTGGCGCGACCTTTACGGCCAACTGCGCGAGCGCGAGGGACTGATGGTTGCCATCGGCCCGCAGATCGCGCGGCAAAGCGACTTTATGGCCGGTCAGCACGGGCTTCCGTTTCCGGTGCTCAGCGACCCCGGCTGCTCGCTGGCTGAGAAATTTGGCCTGGTCTACACGGTTCCCGAGTACCACCGCGCCTACTACCTCTCCATCATGGTCAACATTCCGTTCGTGAACGGGGAGCCAAGCTGGCGGCTGCCGATACCAGCCACATACGTTATAGGCCGCGATGGCCGCGTCCTCTTCGCCGAAGCCCACGCCGACTTCCGCGTGCGGCCCGAGCCGGAAGAAGCGTTGGCCGTCGCCTTCGCCGCCGCAAACCGGTAAGGGTCGTCCCTAAAAGCCGTCATCAGCAGTAGGGCGCGAGGGTCGCCCTAACCTCCGTGAGAGTAACTCCACGCAATAGAAACACCTTGCTTCGGGATAACTCACCTGAGATAACTTCGATCCCATTCTTTGGCAGGTCAAAAGTCTCGGCTAGAAAAGCGATCAACGCCGAGTTAGCCCGGCCTTCGAGCGGCGGCGCTTGCACGGCGATCTTGAGCTGTGCGGCTGCGCCTTCGCCGTAGACGCCGGTGATGGCGGTCTTCTTCGCGCCGGGCTGGGCGCGAACGGCAAGGGTAACGCCGGCCGCGGTTGCGCGGAGCATCAGGCCGGCCCCGTGTAAGGCTGGCGCTTGCCGAAGAGCGCTGTGCCCACGCGAATGCGGGTCGCGCCTTCCTGAATCGCCGCCGCGAAATCGCCGCTCATGCCCATGGAAAGCACGTCCCACGCGAGCTTCGGATACGACACTGCCCAGCGGTCACGCCATTCTCGCAACGCGCGAAAGCAGGCGCGCGTCTCCTCCTCCGGCACGCCCCAGGGAGCGATGGTCATCAACCCGTGCGGATGAAGATGCGCCAGCGAAGGCAGTCGCTCCAACAGTTGCGCGGCTTCGGCGGATTCAGGGTCGAGACCCGCCTTGGTCTCTTCCGGACTGAGCTTCACTTCGATCAGGATCTGCAGGCGCTTGCCCAACTTCGCCGCAGCTTCATTCAGCCGCTCCGCCAGGCGCAGTGAATCCACCGCATCCACGGCGTCAAATAGCTCCGCCGCACGCGCCGCTTTGTTCGACTGCAAATGCCCAATCAGATGCACCCGGATCGGCTCATCCGCCGCGGCGTTGCTCCCATCCGATCGCAGCCCCTCCAGCTCCGTGGCTTTGCCCGCAAACTCCTGCACACGATTCTCGCCAAACAAGCGCAGTCCCAGGGCCGCAGCCTCTGCGATCGTCGCCGCTGGATAGGTCTTTGAAACCGCCATCAGTTCGACTTCGGCTCTTGGCCTGCCGGCGGCGCGGCATGCGTTTTCTATCGCCTCTTCCAGCCGTTCGAAATTTTCCTTGAGCGCGGTCATCGAATAACCATCCAAACTTCGCCTAGCGCGCGCGCATCCAAACTGCCTATGTGGACCATCTTTCTGCTCATTGTCTCCAACATCTTCATGACTTTTGCCTGGTATGGCCACCTCAGATTCCGCAGCGAAGCTCTGTGGAAGGTCATCCTGGTCAGTTGGGGCATTGCCTTCTTCGAGTACTGCTTTCAGGTGCCGGCCAACCGCATCGGCGCCGGATACTTCAGCCCTATCCAACTCAAGGTGATCCAGGAAATCATCACACTGATCGTCTTCGGTGTCTTCACCACGTTCTACTTTGGTTCGCATCTGCGCTGGAACCATGCCGCAGCCGGTGTATGCCTGGTCGCGGCGGCTTTCTTCGTCTTTCACAAATTTTGAACCGAATTCGCCTCCTGACCTTTCCCTTCGCCGATGCGCTGCCGGGCGCTTTCCAAACTCCCGGTGATGGGCGTGTGTTCGACCGCATGGGCGAGGCCGAAGCGCGGCATGTTGGCGTAGATGCTCTCATACTGCCCCGGTGCCACCGTGTAAGTCTCATGCCAGATGCCGACCGACCCATCCACGCCCACGCGCCGGTTGAACTCCGCCCATGCCGGCAAATGCGCCGCGTTTCGATCGTGGGCATAGGCGTGCAGATCGTCGAAGCTGCGCCAGTACTGGAGGACACCGACACCCCGCCAGTAAACGAAAAATTGGGCGTGGAGCAAGCCCAGAGCGGGATTGCGCTTGAGCTCGGCGATCATGGGCGGCATGGCCGCGGCCACGCGCGGCCACTTCCTCAATGCAAAGAAGCGATTGACGCGAAAGCCGATGAGGAAGACCACGAAAGGCTCGCTGCATTGTGCGGTAAAGCGGCCGGGAAAAATCGCTGCCATGAGGCTCTCCCTTTTTTGGCTGATCTCAGTGCCCGTGCTCCTCGAGAAACTTCTCCGCCTCCAACGCCGCCATGCAACCTGAACCCGCAGCGGTAACGGCCTGACGATAGCGACGGTCCTGCACATCGCCACAAGCAAAAACACCGGGCACTATGACGCCGTTGAGTGTGGTCATCACGTTGTTCATGGTGCGAATGTAGCCGTCCTCGTCGAGATCGATCTGGCCGGCAAACATCCTGGCATTGGGCACGTGGCCAATGCCCAGAAACAACCCGCTGATCTTCAACTCACTCTTTTGGCCGTTAGTCACATCGCGCAGGCGGAGACCTCTGACGTCCTTTTCTTCGGCGCCCAGCACCTCTTCAACGATCGTGTTGGTGCGCAGTTCGATATTTGGATGGGCGATGGCTCGCTCCAGCATGATCTTCGAAGCACGAAAGCTCTCCCGCCGGTGCAGCAGCGTGACCTTGGTGGCAAAGCGGGTAAGGAAGAGCGCTTCCTCCATCGCCGAATCGCCGCCGCCCACAACGGCAATTTCCTTGCCGCGGAAAAAGAACCCGTCGCACGTGGCGCAACTGGAGACGCCGTGTCCAATCAGGGCCTGCTCGCTGGGCAACCCAAGCCAGCGTGCGCTTGCGCCGGAGGCTACGATCAGTGTCCGCGCGTGGATTTCCCCGACGGAGGTTTGCAGCCGAAAGGGATGCGCGTTGAGCGCGACAGATTGAAGATGCGCCAACTGGTAGGTAGCCCCAAACCGCGCCGCTTGCTTCTTCATGTTTTCGATCAGTTCCGGGCCCTGGATGCCCTCCGGCCATCCGGGAAAATTTTCGACCAGCGTGGTGATGGAGAGCTGTCCGCCGGGCTCGTGGCCTTCAAGAACCAGCGGGTTCAATCCGGCGCGGGCGGTGTAGATGGCTGCTGTCAATCCGGCGCAGCCGGAGCCCAGGATTACAGTTTCGCGAATGTCTGTCATGGTCTTCCTGTGTCAATTTTAGTTCGTCCGATTGCTCTCGGGCCCGGCACAACTCCGGGGTGCTCTCATAAGATGAGGTTCATGGCGAATCTGACTCTTATCTACGGACTGCGGCTGCTCCCTGAAGGCGAGGTCACCGAGATCCAGGACGCGACACTGAAACTGGCCAATGGCCACCAGGCCCACGTAACCATGCACGTGATAGAAGGCTCGCGGCAGGATATCGAGGCGCAGCTCAAGCGCAGCCTGGACGCGTTTTTCGAGTTTTACCCGGAGATTTGAGGCAACTTCCCTAACCAACCAGCGTGCCGCGCAAACCGCGCTATGCCCGCCTCTCTGTGTGCAAGTCATCCATTTGCGCAACGGATAGTGCCAGATTGCGAAAAAGAAGCGACGAGGGGCAGTTCTTTCTTGGGGCTTGCACCGGCATCCTTTAATGAGACCTACCTAAGGTTGCGCCGTTTCAAGTCTCATTCGGACTCGATTCAATACAATCTGCTCATTTCCGCCACAAGCTACGAGTATTCCAATGAGATTCTCTTGAAAATTCTGAAATTTGCCCGATTACTTTGAGGTTTCTAGTCTTAGCGCTCCCCGGCCGATGAATCATCTGTGGCCGCCTTAAGCAATGCAGTTCTTCTCATTAAAAGTGCCTTAAGGCGAACCAGGCTTTCTAATCTGGAGCGCTGCCGTGTTTAGCCCCGTCACCGATCTCTCGCGTCGTAGAACCAGTCCTTTCAGCACCATTCTGCTGCTCTGCCTGGCGCCAATGGCCGCCCATGCCGGCGGGCCAAAATATGTGGCCGGCGTCAGCTTCTTCAATCCAGGAGTGGTGGGCCAGCCCGTTCACTGGGCCGGTGGGCAGGTCAACTACTACGTCGATCAGGGGTGGCTCAGCAGTTCCGTACCGAACGCGCAGGCTACGGCCATGGTGGATGCGGCAGCGGCAATATGGTCCGCGGTTCCGACCGCAGGGGTCACGCTCGTCGACATGGGCACATTGAATGAGGATGTAAACGGCTCGACGATCGCCGTGGCCAAAGGCACAATCGCTGGCCCCGCCGACGTTACGCCCGCAGCCGCCAACTACCCGCTGGGAATCATCTACGACCAGGACGGCTCGGTCATCGACAATATCTTCGGCCCCGGCTCGAGTGACCCCACCAGTTGCCAGGACAACGGCGTGATGGTGTGGGTGGACAACATCAATCCGGATGCCACCATTGCGCACGGCATCATCCTGCTCAACGGTCTCTGCGCCACCAATACGGATCTCTTGACCATGTTGCAATACGAACTGGAGCGGGCTTTCGGGCGAATTCTCGGGCTCGACTACGCACAGGTGAATCCCGGCGCCCTGCAAAGCGGAATGACGGGCGGCACCCAGGGCTGGCCGGTCATGCAGCCTGATAGCGGCTTTTGCGGCCCAAGCGGCGGCGCCTGCATTCCCAATCCCACCGTGCTGCGCTACGACGATATCGCTTCTCTCAACCGCATCTATCCCATCACCACCTCCAACCTCACCGCTTTTCCCGGCAAAGAAATCACCGCCGCCAACACCGTTTCCATTCAAGGAACCATCACCTTCAAGTCCGGCGCCGGCATGCAGGGCATCAACGTGGTCGCCCGCCCGCTCGATGCAAACGGCAACCCGCTCTACCGGTACACCGTCACTTTTGTTTCCGGTTCCAACTTCAATGGCAACCACGGCAACCCGGTAACTGGCTGGACAGACTCAAAAGGCAGCCCGCTGAACATGTGGGGCTCGGACGACAGTATCCAGCAAGGGTTCTTCGACCTGGGCGGAATGCCTCTCCCACCCGGCCAAACCACAGCTAGTTACGTGATCACTTTTGAGCCGGTCGACCCGGACTACATCAACAAGTCGTCGGTCGGCCCCTATCTTCTGGGCTCGCCTCAGCCTTCCGGAACCCTGCAGTCGATCTCCGTCTCGGCCCTGTCGGCTGGCATGTCAACGACCCTTACGGTCAACGTGGACGACTCGGCATCTGGCCAGCTCCAGGCCTCCATCGGAACCGAGGCCTCGCCCCGCATGTTGTCGGCCAGCGGCATGTGGGCCGGGCGCCTGGGCCAGGTGGGCCAGAGCGACTGGTTCACCTTCCCGGCACGCGGAGGCCGCACATTCACCGTTGTCACGGTGGCAGTCGACGAAACAGGAGCTCCCACCAACTCCAAGGCCATGCCCGCGCTGGGTGTGTGGGATGCCTTTGAGCCTGAAGGAGCCTCGCCCGCGGGCTACGGCGCCGGACTGAATGGTTGGGCCAAGGGTGAAAGCTGGTTGCGGGTATCGACCTCGGCCGACGACGTAATCCGCATCGCAGTCGCCGACCAGCGCGGCGACGGCCGCCCCGACTACGCTTATTCGGGCTGGATCCTCTATGCGGACACAGTCTCGCCGCAGCGGCTGCCTGCCGCTGGAGGCCCCATCGTCATTCACGGAATGGGCTTTCGCATGGCAGACACCGTGTTGGTGGGCGGCCAACCTGCAGTCGTCACAAGCATCTCGCCCAACGAAATCACTGCCATCGCGCCCCCGGCCCCCACGGGAGTCACCGGATCGGTGGATGTCGAAGTGGACGATCAGCCCATCTACTATGCGGCGGCCATCATTGCCGGCGGCGTAAGTTACGACTCCGGCGCCGGGGACGCGCTCACCCTGCTCACCAGTCCTACCGGCACGGTGCCCATCGGCGTGCCGGTGCCGTTCTCCGTTGCGGCTCTGGGTCCGGATCTCACCCCGGCCGGAGGCGTAACGGTGATCTATACCGTCACCGGCGGTAACGCCACTCTGGCCTGCGGCCAACCCGCCTGCTCGGTGACAACCGCCGGCGATGGCCTTGCCACTCTGAATGTGACCCCGGCCGACGCGTCCTGGTCCACCGTCACAGCTTCCCTGAGCAATGGGTCCACTGTGCGAACCGACTTCACCGGCGGAAATCCGCCCACGCTCGCAGCCCTGTCTCCCACGCTCTCAGTGGCCGCCGGAGCCACTATCAACTGGACCGTGCAGGCCCTGGTGTTGAACCACGGCGCTCCCATGGGCGGGCAGGCAGTAGCCTGGCAGGCGGCCGGCAGGGGCATCACTCCCCAGGGAAATACAGCCGCCATCACCAATGGCAGCGGCATTGCTGCCAAGTCGTTGGCTGTGGGACCGCTCGACGAAGGCCAGCAGGCCACATCCACCGCTTGCCTCAACGGCACCAGCCAGTGTGTTGCCTTCTCCGTCTTCGGAGCGCGTCCAGAGTACGCCATCCTGCAAGCTGTTTCGGGTACCATCCAGAGCCTCCCAATGCAGGGAACCGCCGCCCAGATCACGCTTCGTCTTCTGGATACGAATGGCAACCCCATGGCCGGAGGCACGGTGGGCCTTTACCAGGCGCTTTACGCCTGGGCTCCGCCCTGCGCTCCGCACGGCCGCTGCGCCAAGTCCGAATTGCTGGCGACGCAGACAGCTACAGCCACTTCGGCTCTGGATGGAACTGTGACCTTCATACCGTTATCGCTTCCCGGCGTTGCCACTACTCTTCGCGGCATGGCCACCAGCGGCAATTCCGCCAGCGCAGCCGTCGCCATTGAAAAGTACGATTAAGGAATCTCTGAACAAGTCGATGTTTTGAAAGGGCACG
>PLZC01000074.1 GCA_003151985.1 Acidobacteriaceae bacterium | reverse complement strand
ATTTTCCGGATCTTGCGGCACGGCTGAAGCCGTGCCCTTTCAAAGCCGCTCTACACCAACCTGAGAAATGCTCTAGTCCCTAAGCTCTGCTTTACTACTCGCGGCGGTTGAACTCATTCATCGCGGCTGCCGGCCCTGCTTCGATGATGCGCCTTGTGGCGGTTGCCACCCGGTCCAACACCTCGTCCAGCACCGCCAAATCCGCCTTGCGCATGGGCGAGAGAAGATAATCCCTCCCCGGACGCTTGAGGCCACCGGCCGCAATGGCTTCAGGAGGTAAGTCCAGCCCCACGCCAATGCGCAGGCGCAACCAATCCTGGTTTCCCAGCGCGCCGGTTACGCTGCGGGCTCCGTTGTGCCCCGCCGGCGAACCGCGCTCCCTGATCTTGAAGGTCCCCAACGTCAGGTCCAGCTCGTCGTGAATCACGAGCAGGTCCTTGGCCGGGTCCGCTTCAAATTCCCGAACCAGTGCGGCCACTGCCAGCCCGCTCAGGTTCATAAATGTCTCCGGCTTGGCCAGGATCACTTCGCGCCCAGCCATGCGGCAGGTTGCGGTAGCGGCCCGGCATCGCCGGTTCTGGACCACAACACCCTCTTGCTGGGCGATGCGATCGATGGCCATGAACCCCGCGTTGTGCGGGGTCCACAGATATTCAAGTCCGGGATTGCCTAGCCCAACCACCAAAAATGGCCTTGTGGATTGGCTACTGCGCGCCTCGGATTCACTTTCGTCAGCCAAGGCTTACTTCTTTGCCTCGGGCTTTTTTGCTCCTGCTGCTTCGGGCTCGGTTTTGCCCTTCTTGGCAACTTCGGGCTCGGCAGCGGCTGTGGCGGCAACTGCGGCTGCGGCTGCGGCTGCCTCAACCTCGGCTGCTGTCGGCGCTTCTTCGCGGATGGAGACCACATGGGCTACCGTCGCATCCTCGGCGTTGAGGAACTTGATGGATCCGGAATGCGGCAAATCGCTGACGCGAAGGGTTTGAAAGAGCTCGAGGTTGCTGACGTCCGCAGCGATGCTAGTGGGAATGTCAGCAGGCAGGCACTCGACTTCGACTTCGCGCAACACCTGGTCCAGAATGCCGCCGGAATTTTTGACGCCCAGCGGAATGCCCTGCAGCTTGACGCGGACCTTGACACGCAAAACCTTATCCAGCGCAATGCGCTTCAGGTCGATGTGGATCAACTGGTCCTTGAGCGGCTCGCGCTGCCAGTCGACAATCATGGCCTTGGCCGTGGGCAGGCCGGTGATCTCAACGTCGAAGATCGTGTTGTGGCCGGTTTCGGAGAAAAGAATTCGCGAGATTTGCTTGGGGTCCACCTCGACGGCGACGGCGTCATGTCCGGAACCATACAGCACGGCGGGAATCTTGCCTGCGACGCGCACACGGCGCGCTGCGTTCTTGTTGAACTTGCCCTCACGGGCCTTGGCTACGACAACTTCTGGCATTCGGTCTCTCGTTTCCTTAATTCGGGCACGGGCAGGTCTAGACCCGCTCCCTTTGTTAAGCCAGTGGTCAGTGGACAGCGGACAGTGGACAGAAAAACGACCCACCGATCACGGCGCCCTGAAACCAGCTAGTTTGTTTACCCGAGCAGCGACAATTGTTCACTGTCCACTGCTCACTGTTAAGAAAACAGCGTACTCACGCTGGTCTCCATGTGGATGCTCTCAATGGCCGCGCCCAGCAGGCCGGCGATGGAAAGCACCTTGATCTTCGACAACTTCTGCGCCGCCTCGCGCAAGGGGACGGTGTTGGTAACCACCACCTGCTCCAGGCGAGATGCAGCTATTCGATCGATGGCCGGGCCCGAAAGCACGGCGTGACTGGCACAGGCATATACGGCCCCGGCTCCAGCAGCATAAAGGGCGTCAACTGTCTTTACCAGGGTTCCGGCCGTGTCGATAATGTCGTCGATGATCAGACAGTTTCTGCCGGTCACATCGCCGATCACGTTCATCACCTCTGTGACATTAATGTCTGTACGACGCTTGTCTACAATGGCCAGCGGAGCTCCGACTTTCTGTGCGAAAAAGCGCGCCCGTTCCACGCCGCCGGCATCCGGAGAAACCACGGTCAATTTCGGTAGCGCAAGCTCGCGGAAGTAACTCACCAGCACCGGGCTGGCAAACAAATGGTCGACGGGAATATTGAAGAAGCCCTGAATCTGGGCTGCGTGAAGGTCAACGAACAATGCGCGGTTGGCGCCCGCAGTCGTCAGCAAATCGGCAATGAGTTTGGCGCTGATCGCCACCCGCGGGCGGTCTTTGCGGTCCTGGCGGGCGTACCCGTAATAGGGCACCACCACCGTGATCCTGGCCGCCGAGGCCCGCTTGAGCGCGTCAATCATTACCAAAAGCTCCACCAAGTGCTGGTCCACCGGATAGCAGGTGGGCTGCACCACAAAAACATCGACGCCGCGAACATTTTCCAGTAGCTGGAAGTAGACCTCGCCATCGGCAAAGCGCTGGATTTTAGCCTCTCCAACAGGAACGCCAATGTGCCGGCCAATTTCTTCAGTCAGCGGCCGGTTGGCCGTGCCGCTGAAGAGCTTGAAGCGCTTGTCTTCGCTCAGGTTGCGGGTCCGCTTGCGCTCGGCGGCCGGTTTGGCCTCCCTCGCCTTTGCGGCGTCCGCGGCCGCAAACTGCGCGGCCTCTTTGGCTGCGGCCTGCCCACCATCCTGCATGTCTTCCTTGACTACCGTCACTGTTCCCGCTTCCATTCCGAATACCTCCAAGCTGGTTGGCTTTGGCTGTTTTCCGGTACTTATTCCCAAACCTTGGCTGGGCGACCAGGATTCGAACCTGGACAAGTGCCTCCAAAGGGCACTGTCCTACCATTAGACGATCGCCCAACTCCGCACAATCCCAGGCCACTTGGTGCTGTAGGCTCCAATTGCTGCAACCCTGGAATTGCTATGGACAGCCGCTGGCGAGTCTCTCTCGTCACGGATGACTGTCAAACTTCCTGGCGCAAAAGCATTTCGCTCCAGTAAGCCGTCCGCGGCAGGGTGCGGGTCAAATAACTCGCAACCTCGGCCGAACGCAAACGCTCGCGTGCCGCTTCCGCATCTCCGCGGGTCCTGTACAACCCGAAGAGCGCCGAACCGGACCCCGACAGCGAGGCAAACAGGGCTGCCTCCGGAGTGTCCGAAGCCGCAAGAAGACGCTTGATCTCTGCAAGGGAAGGATGCTGGGGGAAAACGACCCGTTCAAAGTCGTTCTGGATCCAGCTACTGATCCCGGTGCGGACAAGCGCGGACTCTTGTGGTCCGGCCCGGTCCTCTCCATAGGCGAGGACACCGGAGGAGCCTGCTTCCTGCCAACCTCCCGGGACTGCTCCCGCAAAGGCGCTGGCATAGGCGCGGCTCAACTCATTCAGTTTAGCTGTACTGGCCTCCTGGGTCAAACCCTCGGCGGCGCAGTGTGCGTCCCAAGCGCCGAAAGCGCGAGGCGTCGACACGCCAATTTCGGGCGTAGCCACCACGCACCAGACGGGTTCGACGTCCGGCAAAGGGTAGACCTCCTGTCCCCGGTCGAGGCCGAGAATCGCTCCCCCAATCAGGAACAGCGGCACATCCGATCCGACCTGCGCCGCGATCTCCAACCGTCGCGCACCCCATGTTTGCCCTTTCGACGAAACCGAGGACTGGGTTCTCCATCCTTCGAGCGCATTTTGCTCGAAGGGTGAGAAAGCACGAACCCCCAGCTCCGCCTCCAACCCCACCAGCGCCGCCACAGCATTCGCCGATCCAGCCCCCAGCCCTCCCTGCACAGGCAGCCTCTTTTCGATGTGAATCTCCACCTCGGCAGAAACCCCGAGCGCCTCCAGCGCAAGCGAAACCATCTTCCACGCTGTGTTGCGGCCGTCGAGAGGCACGCGCCAATCATTCGAAGTGAGTCGCAGTGCCGTTGTCGCCGCTAGCCGGGCCGTCACTGATACCACATCGTGCAACTCAACCGTCTGGTAAACCGTGGACAGGGGGTGAAAGCCGTCAGGGCGCAGCGCGCCCACACCAAGTCCCAGGTTGATTTTTGCGTGCGAACGAACAGCGGTGGGCATACCGGTTTATTGTAGGGCCGGCGCTTGAGGGGACATCATTGCCGTGTGAGTGTGCAAATGTCACTTACGCTGCCTGACGTGCCGAATCCAGGCATGAGGTGAACTTGAAGAGTTGACTCGCTGGGATTGGGAAACCAGCCTTCAAGAAGGACTGTAGAGCCATCATTCATGAGGTAATTCAGGCTCAAACTGTTTCCACTTACTGAGCTAGATGCCGCCGCTGACTGGCTAGCAGTGGTTGTCCCCGATGAATAACTCGATGAGCCGCTCACTTCGATAGTGGCGCGGAGCGGGATGTAATAGATTACAGGCAACGATGGACGCAGAGGAGCTGCTGTAATTGCACCCTGGGAGATCACCGTGCTGACCATGATGCCCGAGCCGAGCCCGTGGCCGGTGATCTTGCCGGAATAGGTCCCATTGAGCGGAGGGTATGCGGTCGCAACGAAGTCGCTCGACAAATTGAAGATGCAGCCCGTTGGTGGAGTTGAGTTGACCATTGTGTAACTGCCAGCCCAAGTTGTTGCCCCGTCCGGAAGAACCTTGCCCTTGATCGTCAACTGGATGGTGTCGCGTGGTTCAGCCGAATTGGTCAACTCGAATGTTCCATCCGCAGCGATCTGTCCTGAAAATGACATGCTTCCGGCAAGCGCACCATCTCCGCCCGAACAATTCACTCCGGCGGTGCCATTCGCAGAGACTGTTTTGCCACTCACTCCCATCGCAAAGGTTAGCAATGGAGACTTGAGCAATGGAAGTTGCGTGGCTCCCTGTTGGCCGGAGAGGTGCCAGTTCCCGTTTAGAGCGGCATAGGATTTTGGGGTGTTTTGAACGCAGGACGTCATGCCGAGACTTAACAGGAGAAGAGGCAAAAAACGCAGCTTCCTAGCAAGCATAACGTCCTCGCAGATCACTCAACTTGGGTTCTGACACCGATCATAGCAGCATTGGTCAAACCTGGAGACTGTTCCTAGACTTTGGACACCGCCGGTTCAACGATTCCAGACCCAAGAGCATTTGAGCTATGCAGGAACCTTTCCAGCCCGCCCAGTGTCCAACTAGACAGGTGCCACCGTGTACCCTGAAGACCGGAGTGTGTCGATGCGTTGGATTCCAATTCTGGTTTGCCTGGGAGCTTTCGTGGGGAGTGCGGCGTCGGCCCAGGCGCAAGCTGCGCCATCAAAGGCATCCGTGCCCAAGACCGTCAAAGCACCGCCGCCTGCGCCAGCGCCTCCAGCACCCAAGGCCTTGCTTCCAACTGCCTTTGCCGGATGGGTCTCTTCCGAAACGGTTAAGACGGTGACCGACCCCGCCATGGCCGACTCCAGCCATCTCGAAGCCCTCAAGGAGTACGACTTCACCGACGGCGCCACCGCCAGCTACAAGCGCAGCGGCGAAATCCTCGACCTCCGCGCACTCCGTTTTCACGACGCCAGCGGCGCCTATGGCGCCTACTCCTTCTACCGCCAGTCGGGTTGGCCCAAGGAGGACATCGGCACAGGCGCTACATCCAACCGCAATCGCGTACTTTTCTGGCTCGGCAACACAGTAGTGGATGCCAGCTTTTCGCACATTGGTCCAATGTCTGCCGCCGAACTGCGTGAGCTCGCAGGCCAGTTGCCGGTCCCCGATGGCTCCAGGGCCTTGACGCCCCCCATACTCCACAACCTCCCGAAGGACTCCCTGGACGGCCAGACCACGCACTATGCCGTCGGACCTGCCGGCTATGTGGGCTCCGGGGGAGTGCTGCCGCCGGAACTGGTCAGCTTCGATCGCGGCGCTGAAGCTGTCACCGCAACTTACACGCTGCGCTCCGGGCCGGCCACACTCACCCTTATCGATTACCCCACTCCGCAGATGGCTGCCGCGCAGGAGACACGCATCCGCGCCTACATCAAGGCGGGCAGCCAGGCTCAACCTGCCTGGCCCAAGCCGTTGCAGGATTCCGATCTCGCCTCTCTTGAAGTCCGCCGCAGCGGCCCCCTTGTTGCCCTTGTCAGCGGTGACGCTATTCCCGAAGAGAGCCACAAGCTGCTGGCTACTGTTCATTTTGAGTCTGACCTCACATCCATTCCTCAACCGATGGAGTCGGAGGTTTCAAAGACCAGCAAACTGCTGATCGGGATCACAGAGTTGGTGCTGATTGGATCCGCCGCCGCAATTTTGCTGGGCTTCTTTCTAGGCGGAGGCCGCGCACTTTACCGGATTGCGCGCGGCAAGCCTCTCTCATCGGTCTACGAGGAGGAGTTTACGAGTCTCAATCTGCGAGATTGACGAAGGGAATAATTTTGGGAATTGGGAAGCCGCATCCAAAGGGTAGCCCAGAGTGCAATCCTGTGGAAAACTGGATAAAAACCAAAGCAAACCCCTATAAATACCGGAGAAATACAGACGCTCAAAGGCGAATACTTATCGAAGAAGCTCACCTGCCCAATGAGTATAATTATTTATAACTGCCTGATTCCAAATAGTTTATTTCCTCTTCGAATTATCCTTGACACTCCCTTCCCCCGCCCCTACTATGCAGCCAGAAAGTTTCGATGGTTTTGCCTCCGTTGGAACTATTCTCCCTGAGGAAGGAGCTGCCCTGTTGCCGGGCGGCTCTTTCCGTTTTTTGCGCCTTTTGCGCCTTGCCTCTATTGAAATGAGCGCCACCCGATATCCGCCAGCATCGCCCGGAAAACTACCAGAACCGTAACCACCACCGCAGCCAGGATGCACGTCCAGAATCCCATCCGGCTGAAGGGCACGAACAACGTGGTTTGCTTGCCGTAGAGGGTGAGCCCCACCTGGTCAGGGAACAGGGCGCGGACCGCCACCGCAATCAGAATCCCACCCGCCCAGACAATTGCGATCCTCAACGAAAGTTCAAATGCCTGTACCATCTTGGTCAATCCTCTCCTGAATGATGCAAAAAACGGATTGGGCGCTCAAGTTTTTGGATGCAACTTTACCTTCCACGGGACGAACGATACAATCTGAGAGCAAGCCGAAGTAGCTCAGTTGGTAGAGCAGCTGATTCGTAATCAGCAGGTCGTCGGTTCGAGTCCGACTTTCGGCTCCATAGATTCAGTAATTTACAGGCCACCTGCAAAGGTGGCCTTTTCTATGTCAACACTGTGTCAACGGTAGCTCACAGTGCTCTCTTGTGGTTCGGCACTGCCGAGGAGGCCGCCAATCTTGCTATGACCCCTGGATTCTGGCAAATACCTACAATTTCAGGCGGGGTGAAAAAGCTGCGTACTCCATTGCGACCAGAATCCCGGATATCCAATTGACCGACTCTCTCGATGCTTCTGACCTATCCTAAAGGGAGGTCGGAGGGCTCGATCGCGATGAGGGGCAGGAGCCGACATGACAACCCATGAAGTTACGACCAATACCGTCCCTCTTTCCGATGGAGTGGAACGTATTGCAGCTCAACA
>PLZC01000210.1 GCA_003151985.1 Acidobacteriaceae bacterium | reverse complement strand
GTGGGTCGCTCGCTGGTGGGAGCCCGTGATTGGTCCCGATAACGTGCCTGGGCGGATTCGCCGCTCAGAGGTTCTCGGACCGGTTACGGAAATTGCAACAAAACGGGAAGCGATGCAGATGCTTGATGATCTGCTCCGCAAAGTCAATAGCGGCGATTTTCGGCCTCAAGCAGTCTGGACATTTCGCAGTTTCGTCGAAGACCGCTGGAAGCCGGAGTTGTATCCCGCACTGAAGTTCTCAAGCAAGAAGTTCTACGACAACATGGTTGACGCTCATCTCATGCCGGTCTTCGGTGACACGCAGCTTCGATTGATCTCGAAGGATCGCGTCCAGAGCTTTCTCACAGCGAAAGCACAGGGCGATTCATCCTGGAAGACGGTCAAGCATCCGCACCGTGTTCGGCTCGATCCTCGAAGCAGCGGTGAGAGATGAACTGTTGGCCTCCAACCCCGTCCGGAGAACACGACTTCCGCGACGTGGCCCGGTTGACGAGAAATCTCCGATTGAGATGGAAACCGTAAAGGAGCTAATTGAGAAGCTCGCTGAACCCTCCCGCTCCATCGCGTCCCTGCTGGCGATGACCGGACTGCGGATCGGTGAACTGCTGGCCCTTCGCTGGCAGGACATTGATTCGGAGAAAGGGCTGCTGTCGGTCAATCAAACGGTCTACGAGGGCCATTTTGATGAACCGAAAAGCAGGCGGAGCAAACGCCGCATTCCTCTCGGCCCGAAATGTGTCGAGATTCTTGCAGCGTTCAAGCGTGCTGAAGCCACTCCATCGACTCTGGTGTTCTCAGCTCGAAACGGTTCCCCGCTCAGTCGGCGCAATCTGCTGAACCGGCAACTCAAGCCAGCCGCCAATGCGCTCAAATTGACGGGAGTGAATTGGCACTGGTTCCGCCATGCCCACGCAACCTTTCTCGACTCGACAGGCGCTCCAGTTGGCACCACTCAGGCGCTGCTTGGACACTCGTCGTCGGAAATCACCCGTGGGACGTATATTCACTCGGTCCCAGCCGACGCCCGGCAAGCGGTGGAGGACGTCGAAAGGCTCTTCGGAACCAGTGGAAAGCTAATTGGACCCAAATGGACCCAAGTTCCGGATTGGCCGGAAATGGGGTCTTCGCTAANNCGCTAATTAATTGATATTGCGGGATTTAATGGTCGGGGAGAGAGGATTTGAACCTCCGACCCCCTGGTCCCGAACTGTAAGAATCAAAACTCTAAGTGCTTTACCTGGCGTCGCTTAGGGACAGAAAGGCCATTCTATCTCCCTCTCACTTGTCCCGAAGTTGTACCGAGATTTCTCGCCCTGCTGCTGTAGGTCGGATGGGGTTGAAAGGGATGGCTACCGGTAGCTAATGAGAGGGTACTGATTCGCCTGAAGGGAATCAGTCGCGCCCCCGGGTCCCAGAACGCGCCATCTTCGTCGTTATCCCAGAATCCCTCTCCGGAGCGTGGGCGCGTTCGCGGTGGGAGTATTCGAGTTTTTTGATGCTGCGAGAAGCATTACTCCCCGGCAGCGCTGGATGCCCCAAAGAGGGGGCTACTATAAATGAAAGAGCCTATGTTCTGGGCTTTCATTTGAGCAGCGTCACAGAATCAGAATCTGGCGCGAACGCGCTCTCAACTTCGAGGAGGGTGTTATGGTGCGTATACTACCATCGGCGTTGCAATCCTTCTCGTGCCTGTCTGCGCCGGCCTTTAAGTCAAGTATTATCTATCCCGCGAGGTCATATCGACCACGGAATGGGTGAGATTGATGCGCAAGAACGATCTTCGGTTCGATCGCGCAACGAGAGCCAGAGCGACCAAGTCCCGTCCGTCCTAAGCCCGCCGATCGCCTTCGCCCAGCACTCCATTTGCACTTTCTCAAATAGCACGGCTTTTGATTGCGATCTTTGCTTTCCGCTTACGAGTAACCATTTTCAATTGGCGGGACATTCGGATGACCCGTCCCCATGTCGAGCGGCTTGCGCCGCATAGCGTAGCCCTTGTCGCCAGCCGTTACGTCGAGCCCGGCTGGCACTCGGTGTCCTGCCACCTTGAGGTTCGACTCAAATAGCTTGGTGGGTATGATCAGCACTGCACTGTGCTAGACAAGTGCGTTGGCGATTTCGACAATTGTCCGGCTAGAATACGCCACCCGGAAGTGCCATCGAGTTAATTATCGGCGCGGCTGGGGGACAGCAACGAGAGTGTTCTGCGCGAAGAGGACTCTCCATTCCCCGCCTCGCTTCTGCATTATGTGCTTCAGGTGGGCGACGAGTACCCCATCGGCCGGGAGTGTTGCTCCTGGCGGGGCTGCTCGCACTCCGGTGAGATATGCGTCGAAATCGACCAGGAAGTATTCCGCTGAGAGGACTTTGACGCGCCGGACGGTGACCTTCTGGCGTGTGCCTTTGAAGGCTCCGGCCCAGAGATCGACATGTTCCTTCACGATGGCTGCGCGACCCGACACTACGACGCCGGAGGGGTCAATCAGTTCGGCGTCCGGCCAGTAGTTCTCCCCGTATGCGGCGCCATCAGCGCGATTCCAGGAATCGGCGAACCGCTCGACCATAGCTTGTGCAGCAGCGGTGACTTCGTCCTGTCGCGGAGCGCTGAGTCCTGCGCAGGAGAAAACTACTAACCCGCAGAGCAAGAACTGAAAAACTCGCTTCGTCACAGCTACCTCCAAGGAGTCGGAAATCGGAAGGGCACCCGCCGAGAATCACTTCTGTGTGCCAATGATGAGGGGCAATCGCCACGCTGGAAAGCCCACCTTACGGTGATTCAGCAATGCGCAACGAAACTCACAAGTGACGATAGCAGCCCGAGGCATTCATCGGCACTGATTAGCGGACAGTGTCCGGGCTCTGAATGTGAGTGGGCAAGCCGGCAGTTACATCTAGTCGACATTTATCGGCCGCCTCAACCTTTAACGACCAGGAGGTCCGGGGGTGGCCTCATGGCCGCGGATGCTCTCAGCCTGTTCCAGGTGGCCTTGAGTCGTGGTGTCTTCGTTTTGCCCTCACAGGGCGCGAGCACGGGTATCGGCGCGTGGTTGCCGGGCAGCTTCTCGGTGCTTATCACGTAACAGCGCAGCGCTTCGACCAGAGGCGTCATCAGTTGGCTGGCGCCACCCTGGCACAATTCGTGCGGAAGTCCGGATTTGGCCCTCTTCATTCTCCAGTTTTGAGCCGATAGATAGGATGTCAAAGGCTCAAAGACCGTCCCCGCCCGACCGCCCAATCACATGGGCTCCAACTGCGGCAATGTCCTTGCCCCGTAAGGAGAACCATCATGTCATCCATCGCATTCTCCAATTTCACCCCGTCGAACGTGACGCAAATGGCCGCAACCGCCAGAACCGGCCCGTCGCGGGCCGAGACGACCCCCACTCCCGAGGGAGATACGGTCAAGGTGTCAGCCGCGGCCCAGGCCGCTACAATGCATCAGGCTCGCCAGAGCATTTCGTCGATCGCCTCTTCGCTCGGAACCAACCTCTCCACAGTTGATAGCTAGCTCGGCATCCCGGTCGCAGTCGCCGTTCCACTTACGGCGGCGCCGTCGGTCCATGTTGCGTCCGCGGCCAAAGTCTCATCGGCTGCAATATAGAGCAGGGCCTGGGGGAAAGCCTGTGGTGAATAGGCCATCGTCGCCACCAAAGCCCGAGTGAGCCGGGGGCATGTCCGGGCCGATGCTCAACGCTTGAAGCCTCCGGTGGCGCCACTTACAGCATCTTCCTATATTGCCGGAACGTTTTCAGGCTCTGAATCTCCGCATTGTGGCCCTTCACCGTGTACCCCAACGGCATGGCCGCGTCTTTACCCCGCTTCTCAAGCTGCTTGCATTCCCTCCCACCGGCGTGTCGTCGAGTTCCAGAGCCGGCCGTCAAGAGCCACGAACTTGCTCAACTGCACGCACAGATGGCAAATGACACAAAACAGAAGTAAAGCAAGGCCGGCAAGCTCTGCCTGCATTTCCCACCTGCCGGACCCGGAACGAAATGCTTTTCGGGTCCGGGAGCCATTTGTCTTGCGCCCACATCATGAGCAGAAGGGAGCAGATCAAAATGAGCGAACATCGCCATAATCGCACGATGCAGCAGGCTGAAGAGCATGATCCCGTATGCGGGATGAAGGTCGATCCCTCGAAAGCGGCCGCAAGCGTCGAGCATCAGGGCGCGACCGCCTACTTCTGCAGCCAGGGCTGCGCCGCGAAGTACCGCACTGCACCGGAGAAGTACGCGCAGGCCCAACCGGACACGGCTCTCTCACACGCTCCGGCGAAGACCAAGCAGCATGGCGAATACACCTGTCCCATGCATCCGGAGATCAAACAAACGGGTGCGGGTAGTTGCCCGAAGTGTGGCATGGCTCTCGAAGCGGTGACCGTTTCCGCACCATCCAGGCGTACCGAATATACATGCCCAATGCATCCGCAAATCGTGCGCGATGCACCAGGCTCATGCCCAATCTGCGGCATGGCGCTCGAACCTCGGGAGGTGACCAGCGAAGAGACCAATCCAGAGTTGGACGCTATGACGAGGCGGCTGTGGGTCAGCGTTGCGCTTGCGGTGCCCATGCTCGCGCTGATGGTCTCCGCATTTCTGCCTTCCATGCCGCTGCAGCACTTGTTCTCGGCAAAAGCGTGGGCCTGGATCGAGTTCGCGCTCACGACTCCGGTGGTCCTTTGGTGCGGGTTGCCATTCTTTGTCAGGGGTTGGCAATCCATCGTGCATCGCAGCCTCAACATGTTCACGTTGATCGCGCTGGGAACTGGATCGGCCTATATCTATAGTGTATTCGCTACTGTGATTCCCCAGATCTTTCCTGCATCGTTTCGCGGCGATGGGGGGCAGATCGATGTGTATTTCGAGCCGGCAGCGGTGATCGTTGCACTCGTTCTTTTGGGTCAGGTGATGGAGTTGCGTGCACGTAGCCAAACGAGCAGTGCGATTCGTGCGCTGCTCGGCCTGGCCCCGAAAACCGCGAAGCGGCTTGACGACCACAGCGGCGAAGCCGACGTGCCGCTCGATCAGGTGCAAGTTGGCGACAGGCTCCGCGTCCGCCCCGGCGAAAAAGTTCCTGTCGATGGGACCATTCTTGAAGGACACAGCTCCGTCGATGAATCGATGATCAGCGGAGAGCCCATACCGGTTGAGAAAGACACAGGCGCGAAGATCACAGCGGGGACTGTCAACGGAACGGGCGGATTCGTCATGCACGCGGAGCGGGTTGGCGCAGACACGCTGCTGTCGCAAATCGTGAAGATGGTCAGCGAGGCGCAGCGGTCGAGGGCGCCGATTCAGCGGCTGGCGGATCAAGTGTCATCGTACTTTGTTCCGGCTGTGATCGTAGCGGCCATCGCCACCTTTGCGGTTTGGTTCTTCGTTGGTCCCCAGCCGCGCTTCGCTCATGCCCTGGTGAATGCCGTTGCAGTTCTTATCGTGGCTTGTCCGTGCGCTCTTGGGCTTGCCACTCCCATGGCCATTATGGTGGGCACCGGCCGCGGGGCTCGCGCAGGCATCCTCATTCGCAATGCGGAGGCGCTGGAAATATTTGGAAAGGTTGACACACTCATCATTGACAAGACGGGAACCCTCACGGAAGGCAAGCCGACCCTGAGTGCTGTCATTCCCCAGCCTGGGATCGACGAATCGGGCCTGCTGCAACTCGTCGCCAGCCTTGAGCGCTCCAGCGAACATCCTCTGGCGGCCGCAATCGTCAAGGGTGCCGAAGCAAAGAAGCTCGTCCTGACAGATGTTGCAGGATTCAACTCCGTGACTGGTAAGGGAGTCAAAGGAACCGTCTCCGGCAAGCTGGTCGCTGTCGGGAATGCAGAGCTGTTTCGCGAACTGTCGGTCGATCCGGCCCCGTTGCTTGATCGGGCTGAAGCTTTGCGCAAAGAAGGTCAAACGGTGATGCTCGTTGCCGTGGTTGGTAAGGCGGCGGGCATCGTCGGCGTTGCAGATCCGATCAAGGAGTCCACGCCCGATGCGATCCGTGAACTGAAGGCAGCCGGGCTGAAAATCATCATGGTCACCGGAGACAACGCGACGACAGCAAAAGCAGTGGCGGATAAGTTAGGCATCGAGTTTGAGGCCGACGTACTGCCTCAAAAGAAGGCGGACGTCGTCAAAGATCGTCAGAAAAATGGCTCCGTGGTCGCGATGGCAGGAGATGGAGTGAATGATGCGCCTGCGTTGGCGCAGGCTGACATTGGCATTGCCATGGGGACCGGCACCGACGTTGCGATGGAAGCTGGCGGCATCACGCTGTTGAAAGGCGATCTGCGTGGAATTCTCCGCGCCCGACATCTAAGCAAATCAACGATGCGCAACATCCGCGAAAATCTGTTCTTCGCTTTCGTCTACAACGCGGTCGGGGTCCCACTTGCCGCGGGTGTGCTGTTCCCAGCCTTCAGACTGCTCTTGAACCCGATGATCGCTGCGGCCGCCATGAGCTTCAGCTCCGTCTCGGTGATCGCCAATGCGCTGAGACTGCGGACGACAAAACTTTGAATGGTTGATGGCAGGGGCTCTTCTTTCCATGATTTCGGACAGAGCACAATCCATCCGGTTTAGCTTCACTATTGCCTGTACCCCAGCGGCCAAACCGTGACATACGCCGCTCTTCAGGCGGCCTGCGTACTTTTCCACCCGGTGTGTCATAGAGTTCCCGAGCCGCTGGCTTGGTGCCATAGCTCCATGCGTTGAGCCGGACCGTCCGCGCTGCTCTGCAACAATGTCCTGGTTCCGCGGTTGGCTGGTCCGGAACTGCGCCAGGGTCCGGCTGCTTCCGGACTCGACAATCACGCCAAACCGCTCCGGGGTACACGTTCAACGCTCGACCTGAGCGGGGTACATTGCTCTCAACCCCAGATCAACTCCAGCCTCCGCAAAGCCGAAGGCGTGCTTGGGGGGTGACAAAATGGTAATTTCCGGGTAGGCGGTTGTTCAGGCGCAATATGCTGGCGAGCGAACAGTTCTCAATTCCGATGCGCAGCACCACGGGACACCGCTACTTGGTTTCCAGGGTGATTCCGTAGATATCAAACGTTCCAACGTCTCGGAGCAACATCGGCGTGTCTGTCGGATCAAGATCGAACCAGACGCTATAGAACCCCGTGTGGCGGAAGTCTGTGAGGTCAACCAGGCGCTCCGCATCTCCACCCGAAATGCGAATTCGGTAGACGCCCAGGTCATGAAAAAAGGCCACGAAGTAAATGAATTGGCTATCTCGCGACCATCTGGCATAGATAGCATTTTCCTCGCGCAACACCGACCATCTTTGCGTACTTAGGTCAAAGACCTTCAGTCCCTCATCTCCGAAGGTCACGCTGATAAACCGGCCGTCCGGCGACCACTGCGGCGACCGTGTATGTTCTGACCCTGGGAGCGTCGAGACCTGATGGCTCGGGAGGTCGAGAATCTTCACTCTGGAGTATGGGGTGCGCAACGCTGGGGGCGACGAAGAGAAGGCAATCTTGCGCCCATCGGGAGACCAAGTCGGATCAGATTGCGGTTCATGGTCTTCCGGGAGAAGCATCTGCGGTGTGCCGCCACCAGAGGGAAGGGCGTAGATTTTCCAATGACCCGCCGCATCCTGAGCGCAGAATGAAATCCGGGCGCCGTCCGGTGACCACCGGAGCACGGTGGGATACAAGGGAGGATTGGTTAATTGAACGGGGTTGCTGCCGTCCCGATTGGCCCTGAAAAGAATGCCGTGCGGGAAGGTCACGTATGCCAGAGACTTTCCGTCCGGGGAAAAAGTGAGAAACTCGGCGGAGATGCCCCCGAGCCAAGGCAGAAACCGATGAGCATGGGTGTCGAGGCGGTTAAGTTCGCCACTTTGGATTGCTCCCGTGGCGAAGATCGTCCTGCTGTCCTTCCCAAAAAATGCCCGCCCAGTCCACGAGATAGGGCCCGAAGTCAACTGAAGAGGCTTGGCTGGTCTTTGTCGGAAGAGCCCGCTACGCTCATCGAGAAGCCAAATCTGGTCCTGCGCCACAAACGAAGAGAATCTCCCATCGGGGCTCCAACCACCGCCATACACAGACGAAGGTTGCCAGTCCGGAAACAAAGGATGGACTCCCGAACCGTTGGGCGACATCTCGAATACTCTGTCGCCTCTCGTAAACCTGATCCTGCTCCCATCCGGCGACCACGCGAGATCCCCAGCGACCGGGTCAGTGGAATGGTCTTCGTCCACTGCCACCCTTTGAGATTCAGTCCCGTCGCTTTGCATGACATCGATGTCGCCATTCACCTTGGAGTAGATGATCGACTTCCCATCCGAAGACCAGGTTGCGTCGACTATTCCGCCGTCGGCCAAGTGGTGAAGGGCGCCCCCCAGCACACTAAAACTCCACAGGCTGGCTTGTTCACCCCTCCCGGACGAAAAGCCAAGCCTAGACCCATCCGGGGAAACACTGAGCGTGCGTGGGAACGGCAACGACACCGGAAGTGGCGCGACGTCTCCTCCGGTTATCGCAACCTGCGCGACTTGGTAGGGCCCGTCCTGGACAAGATAGAGTCTGGCGCCGTCCGTTCCAACAGCATACTTTCTTCGTCCGTCATGGGTGATTTGGCTATATGTAACTTTGATCGGCGGCAGAGGACGGTGCAGGTACCAGCTTGTCAGAATGAGCAGACAGACAGCGAGAATGGCGGACGCGAACAGCCACTTTCGTCTGAGCCTCCCACTCTCCCTGCCCTGCGCTTCAACTGGGGCCGCTTGGCTCGCATCTCCGTTGCCGATCTTCACCGAGTTCTGGGACGCCAGACCCTCCTGCCCATCCTCAGAGACTTCCACCTTGCCGATAAAGCGGTATCCGACCGTTGCCACGGTCTCGATGTAACGGGGGTCGCGGGCCTCATCGCCGAGGAGACGCCGCAGAAGCGCGACGCTGCGCGCCAGCGAATTGTCGGTAACTGCCGCATCTCCCCATACTGCATTCAGCAGGTCCTCTTTCCCGATCAGCTTCCCGGGGTTGCGCAGCAGGATGAGGAGCACCCGAAATGCCTTCGGCTCGACCGCCAACGCCCCGCCCGCCTTGACGAGC
>PLZC01000436.1:8099-8441 GCA_003151985.1 Acidobacteriaceae bacterium | reverse complement strand
GCTTCGCCAAGATTACCGTGGTGCGGGTGAAGAGCGTCGGCTAGAGGACAATTTCGCCATGAGCACTTCCCCTGTGCCCACCGCCTATATCGAACCCTGGCTACAAGGAACCCGCACTGAGGTTCCCGCGGTGGGCCGCGCCGTTCTGCATGCGCTCGATCTGGCTCTCGACGACCTCGCCAAATGGACCGAAGGGCTGTCCGATGCCGAAGTCCATTCGCAGCCGCTGGGGCTGCCGTCGGTGGCCTTCCATCTGCGCCATATCGCCCGTTCGACGGACCGGTTACTGAGCTATGCGGAAGGTAGTCAGCTTTCCCAGGAGCAGTTGGCGGCGCTCAAGGC
>PLZC01000436.1:0-8051 GCA_003151985.1 Acidobacteriaceae bacterium | reverse complement strand
CGTCCCTCAGGGGCTAAAGCCCACCTGATTCCAGGCCACTTAATGTACGGGCTGAAGCCCGTACCCTTCACCGGTTCGAGTTTTTCCGCAGCCCGTTAAGCCTCACTGACTGGATTAGCGCGAATGAAGGTCGAGCCTTGGTACAAGACCCGGGCTGGCGTCGGAGCGCGAATTGATGTTGTAAGACAACCTGTAAGACGGTCTTACTTGAAGTTGGAATGCGTCTTGCGCCGTCTTGCGGCTGTCTTACATTTGCAAGACAGCGTAAGACGTACGTAAGACACCGACAAGACATCTGAATTGAGCGTATGACGTTTGTAAGACGTAGTTCTCCGTCGGCGGACTGATTCTGACCTCGGATCTCACGACCCGATAGAAACTCCCCGGTAGACGGGTGAATCTGAAATTTTCACAGACACACAGTAACTGAGCCACCGCGAAACCGGGGACACTGCCGGCAGCCGGTTAGGGCGCCTGATGCTGCAGAGTATAAGGTCCAGGCAGCGACGTCCCAACTTGCTTCTCCGCTGCCTCCGTGTTGCTGAGCACCGCCGTTCTCTTCGAGTAAATGCGGAACTGCACCACCAGGTCCAGCAGCACGGGGACCGGCTTACCCTCTTTGATGGCCGGCTCGAAGCTGGCTTTGCGGATCGACTCCACGGCGCTTTCGTCCAAACCGAAGCCGATGGGCCGGCCTACGGCGATCTCTCCCGGCTTGCCATCGACGCCGATGACGGTGTGGTAAAGGGCCATTCCTGCCACCGAGCTGGCCTGGGCAAACTCATTGGAGGGCGGCTCAAAGGTGGACGTGAGCCGGGCCTTCTTGTCCACCGCATTCTGGCGCAGGACGGCGCTGTCCTTGGGCCGGTAGTCGGTTTTGGCCGCCGCGGCCTGGTAGTAGAGTTTCCAGAAATCAGGCATGGCGGCCATCATCGGCCCGTCAAGGCCCTGCGCGAAGATGCGGTCAATCGCGTCTTTGAGCACCTTAGCCGCGTGTGCCGGCGAAATGGTGGTGGTTACGCTGGTCGCGTCGGCGGGCCGCTCCGCTTCGGGCGCGGCAGAGATCGAGGCCTTCAACTGATCGGCTTCGCTCAATTCTGGCGCGGGGGCAGGGCTCGACGCGCCGGGAGCCACTGGATCGGCTTTCTCGTTTGCCGGCTTTGCATTTTCCTTTTTCTTCTTGGGCGTCACAACGATTTCGCGGTCAATGGTGATCTTGACCCTCTTCTTTTTTGGCGTGATCCGTACCCGGTCGACCGCACTTGCAGGGTCCTCATAGGCCAACTGACCCACAAAATGCAGCCCATAGCGCGCGCCTTCCAACTCGACTTTATGCTTGGTCAGGCGCAACTTGTCGATCTGGATGGCGCTCAGCGTATAGGACCCCTGCGGCGAGTGGGTTGTCAGTCTTCCGTGCTCGTCGAAGCTGAGCGAATTGTCCAGGTAACCACCGCGAAGATAGATCGCCTTGCCTACAAGCAGTTGTCTAAGTTCATCCTCGGTAACGCCGCCTGCTTGGAAGGGCTCGAGCGGACTGGCTTGAGCAGGCGAAGCCTGGGGCGGCGGGGAGGGCACTGTATCCGGCACAGCCGCGGGGGCTGGAGCTGACGTCTGCGCCGCGTCGAAATTTGAAGGTGCGGGCTGCTGCGATGCCGCAGCCAGGCTCATTGCCAAAAAAACCGCGCCGCAGCAGGTGACGGCAAGGAGCCGGACCTGAAAAAACGCAGACGACCGCACGCGAAAGCGAATCGCAGACAATTCCATATTTTTGGGACCTATGAGCGCAATTGTATCAGGATTTTGTTTTCGCAGTACCGCAGAATCGTGTTTGAAGGTTACTTTGGGTCAATGGAGCGTTGGGGCCCCCCGCCCCGGTTCTCGTCACGGTCCAATCGCCACAGTATTCGCCGGAACAGCCCTAGGATGCGTTTTTTATCGTACTCGGCCAACGCGAGCCTGCGCAACAAGAGGCGCAGATCGTGCCGGTTAGCGGCCTGCATGGTGCGCGGAGAGTAGCCCGCGGCCGCCATGGTTTGCTCGATGAGCTGGGCCAGGATGTCCAGATGGCCGGAGGTTGCGGCGCGGCCCGGGCGGGGTCCGGCCGTTTCCGGCTCAGGAACGGGCGCGGCCTCATGGGCCTGACGGCAGGCCAGTTCGTAGAGGCAAACGGCCACAGCCTGGCCCAAATTCATAGAGGGCTGGCGAGGGTCGGTGGGGATTTCGACCAGCCGGTGGCACCAGGAGAGGTCCTCGCGGGTGAGCCCATGCTTTTCCGGCCCGAAAACCAAAGAGACGCGGCCGCCCCGTTCTAACTCATCCCAGACCAGCGGGGTCAGACGGGGGAGCGAAACCACCGGCTGCTCGGGCGTGCGGTAAGTCAGCATCCCGGTGCCGATGACGAATGTGGAATCTGCCACCGCCTCAGCGAATGTCGGAAATTCCTTTGCGTCTTGAAGGAGTTCGGACGCGCCAATTGCGGAACGGGCCTCGCGCCAATGCGGGGCGTAAGGCGCTACAACCGAGAGGCGCCGGAAGCCAAAGTTGGCCATGGCCCGTGCCGCCGCTCCTATGTTGAGGGGGTTGCGGGGGGAAACAAGCACTAGGTCGATCAGGTCGCGTTGGGTTTCGGGAACCAATTAATGATTGTAGAGCGGTAGAGGCCCAGGCGGGAGGCGATGCAGGCAGAGAAATCGGCTAGCCTTCCAGCGCACCCGCTTGACAGGCATGATAGTTGAGTCAAATCACAGGTCAATCAAACTTAGTGTCACTTGGTTGCCGCGGCACTCATTCCGTAACTGCCATCATTGCGTTGTAGTCGCCGAGGCGGTGGGGAAATAAATGGTACGCTGCTCGCCTGCAACCAGGATCCTTCCCAATTTGAGCGCAGCTGATGAAGGACAGCTCGGCGCGTAAATCTCACCTCTGCGGCGAGTATCTGCAAGATCTTCAGAAACAGAAGCGGGTCGGATCCCATGATGGCATTGAAGTCATCTCGGGCTACTAACCTGAGCCGGGCACCGCTGAGGACAGTAGCTGCCACGGTGTGCGGCGCCGTGCCAACGATGTCCGGTAAGCCAACCAGCGAACCAGGGGTGTCCTGGAGGGCTACCACGATCTCTCGCCCCATTAGATTCTTGGACAAAGTGGCAATACCTTTCTCGAGGATGTAAAGACCTGCTGTGGCATCGCCCTCGCGAAAGAGAATGCGATCCTGGTCACAGGGAACGAACTTGGACTGCTTTTCGAGGGTATGAATGAGTTCTGAATCTCTGTGAAATATGGACATGGTGGCACAAGTTTGGCGTGAAGGCTAACTCGATACTGGTTCATATTGATCAGGTCAGCTGAATTCGGCTGTCGCAATAAGGTTCCTTCCAATAAATTCTGCCTTGAGCAAAACAATACATACATCATCTGCTTGTTGGAGCAATGATCGAAGGAACTCAAGCTCATATACGAGTCAATGACAACGAGCTATTCAGTTGGCGACTTCGTGCGAGCTAAAACGATGGCCAGTCACAAGTAACGAGAAGCGCAAGGACCCGAACGCGAGGGAGGTCTCTCATGAAGCTTGACTTTAGCCTCATCGAAAAACTGGTTTCACCGGATAAGCCGCGGAGTATAGTAACCCGCTACGGCTCTGCGTTGGTGTTTCCTCTTGTAAGTCTCGCCATCACGGGTTCGTTCTTCCATCTCGATGAATCACAATTCTCTCCCTTGTTTATGCTCGCTGTAGTCTGTGCGGCTTTAATTGGAGGCATCCGGCCGGGCCTGGTTGCGACAGCACTCTCCTTGCTGTTTAATCTCATCACTCTGGGTCCAGTGTTGAGGCTGGCTGTCTCCACTACCGAAGACCTGTTTCGTCTCTTGATCCTCACAGTCGTCGGCATATCCGTCTCAATCATCGCCGGGTCCATCGGAGCGCTTAGCCGCAGAGCGGAATTCGAGCGACGCAGACTTACTGCAACTCTAGCCTGCATTGGCGATGCGGTGATTACCACGGATGTGGATGGCGGAGTTAGTTACTTGAACCCGCCAGCCGAGAAAACAACCGGGTGGAGTTCCGTTGAAGCTTGCGGGAAGACTCCGGAGGAAGTCTTTCGAATCGTGAACCAAAAGACGGGAGAAATCGTTGAAAATCCGGTGCGAAAGGCTCTCGAAACAGGAATAGTCGGGGACCTTGCGATCGACACTGTTTTAATGCGACGGGATGGCAGCGAGATTCCGATTAGTGACAGCGCTGCCCCCATTCGAAACGCTCAAGGGCAGATGATAGGCGCGGTGATGGTGTTTCGCGACATCTCAGTAGAAGTGAAGCGTGAGGCCGCGCTGGTGCAGACTCAGAGGCTCGCATCGGTTGGACGCCTGGCAGCAACCATCTCGCACGAAATCAATAATCCCCTTCAATCCACATCCAACCTGCTGTTCCTCATCAGCATGAGTAATGACTTGACGGCTGTGCATGGATATGCGGCGGCAGCCTCGCAGGAGTTGCGCAGGGCGTCGGAAATCGCGAAGCAGACTCTCTCATTTATGCAAGGCGCGGGCGAGCGGGAATTCGTATCAGTCAGCCAGGTCTTTGAAGACCTCTTATCGCTTCACCGCAACAAATTGAAGAACAAGAATGTCGAAGTGGTGCGGCACTACTCGTCCGGTACCATCATCGAGGCCAGAAGAGGCGAGATTCGCCAGGTGCTTGGAAATCTCATTGGAAATGCATTGGACGCTCTCCATAAAGATGGCAAGTTGCATCTTCGTGCCAAGCCGTCGGATTGCGCAGGGCGCCCAGTGGTCCAGTTCGTTGTAGGCGACACAGGCGGGGGGATCCCCAAAGAACTCCTCGGCCGGATCTTCGAACCCTTCTACACCACGAAGCAGGATGTTGGCACGGGACTCGGTCTCTGGGTAGTGAAGAAGATCGTGGAGGGTGAAGGCGGTTGCGTTCACATTCGCAGCCAAGCCGGCCGCGGAACGGTGGCGCGGATTTGTTGGCCGGCTATTGCCACCAGGGCCTGACGACCATCATTCATTCGTACTTCGCGATCGCGATATCGAAACGGAAAAGTTAGGCCCTCAGACTTAGACGGTCAGCTTCCAGGGAGCACGGTATTCGGCGGAAAGCAGCCTGTTAGCTTCCGCTCCGCCCTGGATCAATTTCTGATTTGCAACATCCCACACAAGACGCTCCTTCGTCCTGTAGGCGATGTTACCCAGCAGGCACGTGCTGGTCGCCCGGTGGCCAAGTTCGATATCGCTTGCCGGGCGCTTGCGCGACTTTACGCAATCCAGAAAATTGCGCACATGTTCGGTAAGGTTTTCGTTCGGGTCCTTCACCTCGAGCGGAAGTGCGCGATCGGTTTGTTTCTTCCCCGGTATCGAACGCGATTTTTCCGGAAAGATCTGAAGCCCCATTTCGTCAAAACGCAAGGTCGCGTCTGTGCCGTAGAACTCGAATCCCCATTCGCGCAAGATATCCCAATCCCGTCCTTCGTATGCTTGATCCCCACGGCTCACTCGCTGGTTGCCCATGCGACATTCGTAGGTGGCCAGGAAACCGGGATACTCGAATGTCGCCTGTAACGTGTCTGGATATTCAGTGTTATCCATGTTACACATCTTTCCACCGGCAGCCATAACCGCGTTTGGCCCGTCAACCTTCATCGCCTGCTGGATGATGTTGAAGAAGTGAACTCCCCAGTCCGTCATCCATCCACCGGCGTAATCCCAGTAATAGCGGAAAGTAGACCACAGCATCTCGATTGAACCTTGCGGCGCCCATGATGGCAGCGGCGACCCGAGGTGCCTGGTGCCAAACCGATTCCAGTTAAAGTCCGCCTTGGGAGCGGGGCCAAGCCACATATCCCAATCAAGGTCCGCGGGAGGGGCTGAGTTACCAGGACTGCCAAATCCTTCCGGGGAGAGGTTCAAGTAGTTCCAAGACCTCACGTAACTGACTTTGCCGATCTTGCCGTCCTGAATAAGCTTGACGCCCTTTTGGAAGTGGGGGCTTGAACTCCACTGCGTTCCCACCTGCACGACGCGATTGTATTTTCGCGCCGCCTCGACCATGCGCTTGCCTTCTTCAATCGACTTAGAAGCGGGCTTCTCGGTGTAGACGTCCTTGCCGGCCTGGCAGGCCATTACCGCGATCAAAGCATGCCAATGATCGGGCGCGGCAACAAGCACCGCATCAATGTCCTTGCGGTCAAGCACCTGGCGAAAATCCTTGTAGCCTTTTGCTTTTCCGTTTGTGGCTTTCAGAGCCTTGTCAAGATTGGGCTGATAGACATCGCAAACAGCCACGACATCCACGTCAGGCTGTTTAAGAAATTCCGCCATATCGGCGCTTCCTTGCAGGCCAGGCCCGATCACGCCTACCCGTATCCTGTCGCTCGCAGCCAGTGCCCTCGTGCCGCTTGCGGCTGAAATCGCCAGGCCTGCGCCTGCAGTCGTGATGGCTGCACGCTTCATAAAATCGCGTCGATTGATTTCGCTATTCATATGGATCTCCTGTCATGTGCGGAAAATGGAGTGTCGGACCACTCTATTGCTGCTTTCAATGGCTTGGCAACGGAAATCCTCCGGTGTTCCTTGCCTCACCCAAAAATCGGCGGATCAGTTGCGTCTCCATAGAGCTTTTTGACACTGAAATTTGTCTGCGCGAGGCTGGCGCCCCAAAGCTAAATGACTTAGCCTCAAGAAGTGATCTGGACCAACCCAGCCGAAGCCGCGCTTACTGAACTGACCAGGGCGCCTCTGGTGCGCTTTTCCCTGCTGGCGCTCAGCTCGATTTTCTTTCTGGTAGACCCGTTCGCCGCCATCCCGTCGTTCCTGGCTATCACCGAGAGCGCAGAGCCCATACGGCGCAATCGGATGGCGCGAAAGGCGGCGATTACCTGCTTCATCGTGCTGACCAGCTTCGCGCTGGGCGGGCAGTTGATCTTCAGGATGTTCGGTATCACGCTGCCGGCATTTGAGGTGGCGGGCGGGCTGATTCTGCTCCTGATTGGCCTGTACATGCTGCAGGCCAAGCGCTCGCCCACGCAGGAGGCCTCGGGCGACACCGAGGAGGCAGCCGCCAAGGAGGATGCCGGGATTGTGCCGCTGGGGATACCGATGCTGGCCGGTCCGGGCGCGATTTCGTCCGTGATGGTGCTGGTGGGCCAGGTACCGCACCTGTGGCAATGGCAGATGGGGGCGATTCTGGGGGCCATTGCGGTGACGGCGCTGGTGAGCTACTGGGTACTGGCCGGGGCGGGGCGCGTTCGGCGGGTGATGGGCGAGACCGGGATTCGCATCCTGGTGCGCATTATGGGGCTGTTGCTGGTGGCGCTGGCCATGCAGTTCTTCGTCAATGGACTCACGGACTTGGGACTGATTTCGAAGCAATAGCGGCCCGGTTTCCCACAGAGACCCCGGCTTTCCACAGGCTGGCAGCTTGCATTCTGGGCGGCGGGTTGCTATTCTCGGAAAGTTGCAGAGAGGTTAACCCGGCCCAGCCGGATACTAATCTGAGAACAGCTTGCAACAAGGGGTGGCGTGTGCTACTCTTGAAAAGTTGCAAGTGAGCAGTAGAGCCTCCCGGTGGCCTTAAGGCCTGCCCGTTGAGGGAATTGGGAAGCAAGTTGTAATGCTGGTTCGTTGGGTCAGGTGAGGCAAGAGCCCCTGAACCCCTGTAGGGAAACCCTCAGAGAACAAGCCATTGCAAGACCCAGGAGTTTTCTCCTGTGAGCCTTAGCGGCTCAGGCGTCGTTTGCTGGTCACTCTTTGATATTTTGCGCAGCGCGATGTTTCTGAATGGGGTTAGTGGGGTAGCTGCCTAAGTACAGNNCTGTACTTAGGCAGCTACCCCACTGGGGTTATTTTCCTTTCAGCCGATCGAAATTTGGTACCGAGGATCACCCGCCAACAGAGAGTTTGGACGGCCTGGAACAAAGAAGAGATCGACCTTGACATGAGGATGAAAGTTCTGTAGCTTTAGAAAGTTCGCGCAAAAATGCCAAGAGCTGCGGTGAAACGCAGAATTGGTGTGCGCAACAAGTTCGAGGACA
>PLZC01000343.1 GCA_003151985.1 Acidobacteriaceae bacterium | reverse complement strand
CTGGATCTGGTCCGCCGCCGCCACCACTTCGGCATAGCTGTAGTTGATTTCGAACTGCGAAGGCGCCACCTCCGGATGGTCCTTCTCGTTCTGGAAGCCCATGGCGCGCTGTACCTCGGCCGAGGTGTCGATAAATTGGCGCAGCGGGTCCAGAGGCAAAACGTGATAGTAGCCCCCCGTGTTAATGAACTCGAACTTGCCCGTATCGTGGTAATGCCGCTCCGCGTCCTTGCCCGCGAAAAGAAACCCTTCAATCTCCGTCGCCGCGTTCAGCGTGTAGGTCTTTTCCTTGAAAAGCTTGTCCGAATAGTTCTTCAGCACCCCACGCAGGTCGCCCGTATAGGCGGTGCCGTCCTTGTCCAGCACCGTGCCGAACACCAGTACCTTACCGTTCCCGAATACATCCGCAGGCACCCAGTAGAAGGCGCTCCAGTCGATGCCCAGGCGAAGATCGCTCTCCTTCTGCGCGGTGAACCCGCGGATTGAAGAGCCGTCGAAGGTCAGGTTTTCGTAGGCTCCGAGCAGGAATTTCTTGTCATAGTCCAGCAGATGCAGCCGGCCCTCGAGGTCGCTGAACAGCACGGTTACAGCCTTGATTCGCTTTTCATCGGTCAGGTACTTCAACCGCTTGTCACGAATCTCGTCGGCCGCGACGCGACCGATGCGCTCAGCTTTGGCTGTCAGATTAAGCTCTTCAAGCTCCGCATACGACAGAGCCAGAAAATTGCGGTACTCAGTGGACATGGATCTCCTTCCAGACGCAAACGGGAATGAACATTCACATCAAGCGTAGAGTTTGGAGCATAAAGAACCCGTGAAGATTTAAGAGGAGTCTGTGCAAAAACCTGAAATTAGCGGTGGTGCGCAATCAGCACCATCAGCAGCAGGATCGCCACCGGGATGAGAGCCAGTGCAGAGTAATAAAGTATCTTGCGCGGAAGCTGGGCCTTGCGTTTGTTCCAGTCCCGTAGCTCAGCCCGGTCCTCCACCCCGACCTCATCCAAATGCTCCAGGTCCCTGGCAAAATCATGGGCCTTCGCATATCTGTTCTTCGGATCTCGCTCCAAAGCTCGGTACAAAACTTCCTGCAATTCAAGAGTGATTTCAGGGTTCGCGATTCGCGGCGGCATTGGGTGGTTCAGCAGGCGGTCGTTCATTGCGGCCAGCGGCGAAGGCCCGGAGAAAGGCTGCCTGCCGGTGAGCATCTCGTACAAGATTACGCCCAGGGCATAAATGTCAGAGCGGCCATCCCCGCGTTTGCCCTTCACCTGTTCCGGAGAAATGTAGTCGGGGGTACCCAGGGTCGCGGTAAAGTTGGCATAGGTAAGCCGTCGGGCAGCCGAGTCTCCGGCAATGCCAAAGTCGATGAGCTTGATGTTGTCCTTGTCATCGACCATGATGTTCTCCGGCTTCAGGTCCCGGTGCACCACCCCGTGGTCATGAATGTATTCCAGTGCATCCAGCACGGCGATGGCGATGCGGATGGCGCGATCCTGTGGGATCCTGCCCTCGTTTAGAATCTGGCGCAACAGGCGGCCCTCGCACCACTCCATCACCATGTATATGCGTGAGCGGTTCTCTCCTCCAAAAACGCGCATCACCTTGGGGTGACAGAGCTTCTCGCCAATGCCGGCCTCGCGCTGGAAGCGGTCGAAGAGGATCGGGTCGGCTTCCATGTCGGGGTGCGGGATTTTCAAGGCTACGACGCGGTTGTCCCGCGTGTCGGTAGCGCGAAAGATCGATGCCATGCCGCTGCGCGCAACAGGAGCCTCAATGCGGTAGTAATCGATCTGCGAGCCGGATTCTATGTTGTCGAGAAAACCCATCTTGCGAAATACCCCGTGTTATTCCCTTTCTCTACTCTATCGGGAAATCGCGGGAAAGCCGTAAAGCTTCCATAAGAGTTTTCGCAAGGTAACGCTAAATTGAACCGTCCCTGGATGAGCCATACTAGCTGGGTGCCCCATCCTTGCCGCGCGGCAAGGGTGGGATACCTCGAACCTCGAAAGTTCCGTTTCATCAGGCGCCGTAGTGGGGTTCTTGAGATTCGCCCCACTACGATGGCAGCCGGTATGGCCGGCCTCGGTACATGCCAACCTGCTCAACTGACCGCACCCGGATCACCTGTGCAGTCGTATTATCACCCCCATCGATCTCGACAGCGCGGGCCACCAACTCACGGGCAACTTCGTCGATATTCGTGTTCTGCGAAACGATTTCTGCAATCGCCTCGTCGCTCATTTCGTTATGCAACCCGTCTGAGCAAAGCACCAGCACATCCCCGGCAAGCAATGTGACTGCGGTGGTATCCGGGGCGACAAACATCTCCGGGCCCAGGGAGCGAATCAGCACATGTCGCGATGCGGACTCTGCCATCTCGCTGGCTGAAATCAGGCCCATCTTTCTCTGCTCGTTCACCCACGTATGGTCCTGGGTCACCGCCTTCGCGTGGCCGTTGCGCACATGGTAACAGCGCGAGTCGCCAACGTGCGAAACTATTGCCTGATCGTAGCGGATCGCGCAGGCCACCAGCGTGGTCGCCATCTTTTTGCCGCGATACTCCTGCGCCAGGGCACAGTCGTGAACCGCCGCGTTGGCATGTTGGATGAGGCGCGGCAATAAGCTGATCAGCATGGTTCCGGCTTGCGCCTTGGCGAATCCCTCTGTGATGACTTCTATTGCTTTTGCCGATGCCACCTCGCCCAGGTCCATCCCGCCCACTCCGTCCGCCACAGCAAATAGGAACCCATGGGAGCGTGCCTGCTGGCGCGAAGTCGGGATGAACGACCCCATTGCGTCCTCATTGTTGGTCCGAACTTTGCCGAAATCGCTTGCCTGGCCGAACACTACATCCAACATTGAACCCGCCGCCTCGCGCATCCTTTCTTGTTATCAAGGATGCTCTTGAGATTCTGTAACATCGGTTTCCAAAATGCCACTGGGTGGCTCTCGGTCTTCGTCTCCGTGAGGAAATCGAGGAGAGATGCCACCCAGCAGCCGTTTCGGCGCGGTTGATAAACGTCAGACAGTCGTCTTCGAGGTAAGCAAAACAGCCTTGCCCTTTGCCTTGGAGGTGCGAAGGAAGTAGATGGCTCCGTAAATGCCCCAGACTGCCGAGATGCCCAATGCAAGCAGCGGTTCTTTGAATGTCCCCAGCCCGAACACCGGACTGATGATGTAGAAGGCCATGCAGACCAGGTTGGCTAGGAGACCGAATCCGGGGATGATCAGGTGCAGAACCGGGTTGTAATCGGGCCGCTTGTGGAATGCAACGATGCACAGGAAGCAACTCAGCGCATACAAAATGAATGTACCGAAGTTGGAAGTAAGCGTGATAGTCAGCAGCGAGTTGGGCAGCGCCGCCAACGTGTCGTGTGAACTGTAGCCGAAGCTCGAAAACAGACCGTGGGGCAAGGCTGCGATGGTTGCATCGGTTGGTGCGCTGCCGTCGGCAAAAACCAGTGAGACGGCGATCACACCGATGACTGCTGAGATCACGACCAGGGTCCAGATGGCGCGCCTCGGAGAGAGGCTCTTGGCGTGCAACATGCCGAAGTGCTCGGGAGCTTCGTCATCCTTGCCCATGGCATAAGTGACGCGGGCGCCGGTGTTCATGCAGCTTAGCGTGGTGCCGATGAGCGCCAGGAAGACTGTGAATGCCTCCGCCAGCATGAAGTACTTGCCGTGACCCTGCCCCAGTAGCGCATCCCCGACAATGATCATCATGTCGCCGATGGGAGCCGCGGAGCCCGCCGCGCTCTGCATTGTATAACCCGAGTTAAGGAAGTAAGCGGCCGCGAAATATTCAATCAGGTAGCACACAAGCCCCTGTATCAACAGCGAGGCGATCACTGCGATGGGAATGTGTTTCGTCGGATTTCTGGCCTCGCCTCCCATCGATGTCACCGATTCAAAGCCGACCAGGATGAGAATCGCGACGGTGGCCTGAATGAACACAAAGCTGAATTTGTGAGGCGCGATTACCGAAGTCGCATTGGGGTGGGTGAGGAAGGCACCGCTGGCGTCTGTTTCAGGATAAGTGATCTGGAACGGAACCGGCTTGCCTGCTGAATCCAGCAACGGTTGCGGCACGCCGCTGGCGTCGCGGATCGTAGTGCCATCTTTTGGATTGGTCGCGAACTGGTAAGTGTAAGTTGCCAGCGACTGCGTGTCGTACTGGAAGCCTGGCGTGCCTGACGGGTGGCTGGCGCGATAACCAAGCGCCAACACGCTGAAGACCATCAGCGCGGAAATTTGAATGATATTGATCGCCAGGTTCACAGCCGTCGAAGCGCCTGCGCCCTTTGACGCGATCCAGCCAACGAAGAACGAAAAGACAACAGCCACCACAGCCATGAAGATTGGCCCGGGGTTTGCTCCGCTCATGGCGCTCGGATAAAGGAAGCCGACAACATAGCCCACGAAGACGCCGGTTACGGCCACCATCACGCCCGGATAAACCCAGTAATAAAGATGCGAGCCCCACCCGACAATGAACTTCGCTACGCGGGCATACTTGAAGGCCTTGTCTTTCGACAGCAGTGCCTGCTCCGCATAGTAGTAACTCGAGCCGGTACCGGGATAGAGCTTCGAAATCTCAGCGTAGGCGACCGCCGTCGCCAGGCAAAGAAGCAAGGCGGCAAAGATGCCCAGCCACATGGTCGGCGCCGTGGTGCCGGTTGTTGCTTGAATAAAGAACGTGAGCCATAGAAAGGCGCCGGGGGCGATAAGTGCCATTGCATTGCTGGTCAGCCCGGTTACGCCCAGAGTCGCCTGCATTTGAGGTGCGCTTTGATCTGCCATGTGCATTCTCCTGAGATTCGAAGTTCGTATGGCTGTTCCCGTTGGATCGCCCGCCGGGAGGGATGTCTGACTCGCTCGCATCGCCGGTTGTGTTCCGGTGGAGGCGAGCAACCTGGTTGGATACCAAGAACGCTAACGCCGAAGAGATAAAGATGAAATGATGAAACTGAAGTTAGTGAAAACCCCATAAATGAAGCAGCGAGTTACACTAACTTCGTTGTCATCAAGTCGCGAGCTACGCTTCGATTCGGCTATTTTTCGGTCACGTTTTTGCCAAAGATGAAGCCGAATTCAAGCACGCCCCGGAATTGGTCGGCATCCGTTCCTGTCCCGCCGAAGACACTTCCCGGCGTGTAGCTCGATGCATGCACCCATGCGAGATCGCCGCGAACGTACATGCCCCCCTTTTGGTAGGTCGGCGTTGCGGTGAAAGTGGTGCCTGCGCTGCCGGNNTTGCCGTACTGGAAGTACGGCGAAACGATCCATGGGCCCTTGGTGTACGTATAGATCACCGTGTGCATATAGCCGTTATTCTGCACAGGCGTAGCCGCCGTTTGATACGCAGTCTGTCCGAGGTTCCCCATCCCGTCGTACACCAGGACATGTGGCCCCTTCGTGAGGGTCACCGAGCCCGAGAGCCACGAGTAGCGGTTGGAATAGTAACCGTCGTTCCAACTGAGCGAGGCGGTCAGGTACTTACCCAGGGTTTGATTCACCTGGAGGCCGCGATTGATCGCGTTTTCCTGGTTCCAAACGATGCCGCGCTCGATGTTGAAGTTCTGGTACGTAAACGTGGATTCGGCGCCCATCAGTGTGGGAAGAGAGCCGAGAAGGAACTGCGTGTTCTTGGCCGCCTGCAACTTCAGGTAAGCGACCGGAACAGGCCCATAGAAATTGTTAACGATAGTTTGGGCGTTAACAAACGGCACGCTGAGCGTCGGCATGGTGTAGACGCCCGCCTGGATGTAGTACTGAACCTTCCCGTCCGCTTTTTGAATGAAAATCTGTCCGTTGCTCAGAGTGGCCTGCGCACTGTCGTCTCCCGGCACGTGATTGTTCTGGAACTGCGAGAAACCGGTCACGATGCCGTTGACCGACAGTTTGCCCAACGGTCCGGCATCGAAGGTCGCCGGCGGCAGCCATTGCAGCGGACCAGTGAGAACGAACGTGGAAAGCGGGGCAGGCGCCGTAGGCGCGTCAGCCGGAGCCGCCGCAGGGGCAGCAGCCGCCGCGGGTGGCGGTGTAGCCGGTGTCTGTGCGCCGGCCATCAACGCAATTGCCAATATTGCTCCAGCCATCAATTGCAGTGTGCGATTCGAGTTCAGGTACATCGGCACTATCCTCCCAAAGGAAAAATTGGTTGTATGACGAAGCATGAGTGTCAGCCCAGGAGTTATGGGCAAGTGGTGGCACCGGTACGGTGCGATTAGGATTCTTGCGACCCTCCAGCGAACTGCAGATACACTTGCCGCATGGATTCTCAGGTCGAGAATTCGGATGAGCTTTGCGCTTCTCCCAAGGTGGATCGATCGTTGCGAACTGATGTTAGTAACGCAAATTTCGCATAAAGAACAAATGAGGATTACAAAAAGATTATCGTCGCCGTAAAATCCATCTCCTATCTCCGAACGCCCGTCCAACTTTGCGCAACCGCCCAAACTCGTGCGATTCAACTCGGTCCTTCGCGCTGCCCAACATCAATCGATCGTCAGGAACCTGTTAAAATTCCATTACGATTTCCGCCGTCACCGGCCGTGACAAAAGAAAACAAATCCTGCTTGAATTGCTGCCGCAGGGTCCCAAAAAACAAGGCGGGCTGCGAACCAGCACAAGTCTCTAAAGAATGGAAATTGCACTTTCCGCAGTTCAGCCGCAATCAAAAGGTGGGTGACTGTTGTCTGGCAGTTACATCCCGATGCGCTTCACATTCGGAGCCAAGCATATGCGCGGGTCCGGAACACGTGTACTCTTGTTTGTCCTTGAGTGCGCGCTCGGCATTTTGATCGTCGTACTGGTAGCGGCATTCGCGCATTGGTCGCAATGGCTCCTACCGGTGGCTGCGCTGCTCTATCTACTCATCGTGGTCCCCACCGCCTTGCTTTGCGGATTCTGGCAAGCGGTCATTGTCTCGCTCTCAACAGTCCTCGTGCAGGGCTACTTCACCACTCGACAAGCTCAGATAAACCCTGCCGCGGTTTCCACCGATTCCGTCACGCTGCTGGTGTTCGTTTTGGTCGCGCTACTGGTCAGTCGCCTCTCCTCGCGCGTCACCGAACATGCCAAGGAAGCCGAGTCAAAGGGCAGACAGATGGAGGACCTGTACGAATTTACCCGTCGGACCCTGCGGATGAATCTCCATGTGGAGCCGGGCCCGCAGTTGGCCGAGCTGGTCCATGAGATTTTCTCACTCGAGGCCGTGGTGGTCTTCGATTCAGACCTGCACGAAACCTACCAGGCTGGAATCTGGGACGTTGACCCGCAGGAACTGGCGCAGAATGTTTATTATTTCGAAACCTCCGATGACGATCCGGCGAGCGGGCTGGGGCGCCGCGTCCTTCGTCTGGGAACGGTGCCCATCGGTAGTCTTGTCGTGCGCGGCGATACCAGTCCGCTAACTAACAACGCCATAGCTTCCCTCATTGCTATCACCTTTGACCGCTATCGCGCGTTCGCCAACGAGAGCCATCTGGAGGCCGAACGCAGAACGGAGCAGCTTCGCACCACCGTGCTGGACAGCCTTGCCCACGCCTACAAGACCCCCTTGACCGCCATCCGCGCAGCCAGCACCGGCCTGGGAGAAATGGGCCGTCTTTCTCCAGGGCAGGCCGATCTGGTGGCGCTCATCGACGAACAGGCGGATCTGCTAAGTGACCTCACTACGCGCCTCTTGACCACGGCTCGCCTTGATGCTGGCGAGGTCACCATCCATGCCGAACCGGTCGGCGTCGCGTCCCTTATCGAAGAAGTTGTGGCCAGTCTCAGAGACCGGCTGGCAAGCATGAAAGTGTCAATCGATATAAAAAAAGAGAACATGGTCCTCTGCTGCGATCGTCAGTTGATCGTCATGCTGCTCACGCAGTACATCGACAACGCATGCAAGTACTCGATCTTCGGCACCGCCATCACCATCCGCGCCGTTCAATCCCGCAAGGAGTTGATCTTCTCGGTGCACAGCTTCAGCCCGGTCATTCCCCTCGCGGACCGCGAGCGCATCTTCGACCGATACTATCGTTCCTCCACCTACTCCAATCGGGCCGCCGGCACAGGCATCGGCCTCTCGGTTGCCAAGCGGGCCGCGCTGGTTCACGGTGGCAATGTATGGGTTACAAGTGACGAGCACGATGGGACCACTTTTTATGCCTCCATCCCAACCCCGGTCTTGAACAGGTGTTCCTGATGAACCAGCCAGCAATTCGCATTCTCGTGGTCGACGACGAATCGGCTATCCGCAGGGCGCTGCGGCCTCCGCTGCTTGAACTAGGCTTCCAGGTAACCGAAGCTTCGCGTGGTGAAGAGGCTCTCCAAATGTTGCGGGCCGCGGCCATTGATGTGGTGCTTCTCGACATCAATATGCCCGGCATTGGCGGCATCGAAACGCTCCGCCGCATTCGCGCCGTCACTCCCCGCCTTCCCGTTCTCATGCTCACCGTTCGCGACGGCGAAGAGGAAAAGGTGGAGGCTCTCGAGTTGGGAGCGGATGACTATGTTACCAAGCCCTTCAGCACGCGCGAACTTATCGCGCGAATCCGCACAGCAGTCCGCAGGGTCCGGGCTCCCGCGCGCGCTGAAGACGCCACTATTGAGATTGGAGAAATTCGCCTCGAGCCAATCAAGCGCGTTGTATCCCGGCGCGGCGAAGCGGTGCATCTCACGCGTAAGGAATTCGATATCCTGCACTGCCTCATGAGCCGCGCCGGCCGCGTGGTTACTTACGCCAAACTCCTTACAGCGGTGTGGGGACCGGACTGCCGCGAAGAGGTCGAATACCTGCGCACCTTTGTTCGCCAGTTGCGCAAGAAGATCGAGGACGACCCTTCCAATCCCTTGTATCTGCTTACCGACGTTTACGTCGGATATCGTTTTGCCGATGCGCAAATGTTCCAGGAAGAAACCGCCGTTGAAGTGATCGATCCCGGCAGCCCGGAAGAGGCTAGCTAGCCTTCCGTCGAACTGTTTGCGGGAGCTATAATTGCGGTGAATCCAGGTTGAAAGGGAAAGCCCGATGAATGCGGAAAACCAGTCGCCGCTGAGAAGTCTTGTGTGCCTTTGCGCTTTGGCTTGTATCGCAGGAGTAACCGCCGGCTGGAGCGCCGCGCCGCCGCGACCAAAATTCCGCACGGTCACCATCAGCAATACCGAGCCGCGACGAGACGTTACCGGAGCTATCGTCGACGCGCACGATGGCAACCTGCTTTTTGCTAACGGCCGCTATTATCTCTATGGAACCGCCTATGCCAAAAGCGCGGGCTATGGCATCAACAATCGCTTCCGCGTCTACAGTTCGCCCGACCTCGAGCATTGGACCTTTGAGGGCGAGTTACTCAAGTCCCCACCGGATGGCGTTCACTATAACCTTCGGTTGTTTATAACTCCAAGACGCACAAGTATGTGCTCTGGTATAACTGGTACCCCAAACTTTGGGAGGGCCAGGTAGGTGTCGCCGTCAGCGATTCACCCGTAGGTCCTTTCACCATCGTCAATCTTCAGGTTCAAGTAACCCAGAAGGACCAGAAGCCTGGGGCCGGCACACTTTTTGTGGACGACGATGGCACGGGTTATTACATCTACACCGCCATCGGCGCCGAATTCGCTGAAAGCGGCGGAGACAAGTCGCCGCATCACACTGTCCGCGTCGAGCGTCTGACACCGGACTTTCTCGGTTCGACCGGACAGGTCAGCGATGTGCTTGCCGGCGGCTGCGAAGCAACTTCCATGCTCAAACACAACGGTCTCTACTATGCCCTCTTCGATAACACATGCTGCTTCTGCAAGGAGGGAAGCGGGGCGCGGGTTTATGTCGCTTCCAATCCGCTGGGGCCTTACACCCAGAGGCCGAATATTAACCGCACCCCCGGCCGTGGCCCCGTCGTGGCCGGCCAACAAGCTTCCATCGCTCGGATTCCCACGCCCGATGGAGAAGCCTTGATCTGGATTGCCGATCGCTGGGGATCGCGACCGGACGGCGTGAAAGGGCATGACTTTCAGTTCTGGAGCGCGCCGCTCAGTTTCGACAACGCGGGCAACATCATGCCGATCGCGAATCATTCCCAGTGGAGTCTCAAGGTGCGCGTTGGTTCCGGACCTGCTCTCCACAGCAAACGGCCCTACACCTGGCCGAAGAAGAAGGATCCCAATCCGCTGAAGATCGATCCGTGCACCAATGCCCCGCTGCCTGCGGAGGAGTGAGGGCACCTCTACTCGTCGTAGTGCAGCAGGCTGAAGACGTCGTATTCCTTGAACCGTTCACGACCCTTCAGGAAGTCAAGCTCCACCGCAAACGCCAGCCCGGCAATCTCGCCGCCCAGTTGCTTCACCAGCTTGATGGTGGCCTCCATCGTGCCACCGGTGGCCAAAAGGTCGTCCACCAGAACAATCCGTTGCCCGGGCTGGATAGCGTCCAAATGAATCTCCAGCGTATCGGAGCCGTACTCCAGGTCATACGTCACGCGTGCCACGGGAGCGGGCAACTTGCGCGGCTTGCGCACGGGCACGAATCCGGCATTCAGCCGGTAAGCCAGTGCCGGACCAAAGATGAATCCCCGTGCCTCGATGCCCAGCACCAGGTCGATCTTGCGCGCAATATAGTGCGCCGCCAGCGCGTCAATCAACTGCGCAAAGCCTGTCTTGTCCTTCAACAGCGTGGTGATGTCATAGAACAGAATCCCCGGCTTGGGAAAATCCGGCACCGTGCGCACCAGCGCCTTCAGCGCTTCTACATTGATCGGTTTGATAGCTTCGGGCATGCGTGCTTCCCCTCCTAAGTGATTAAGGCCTGAAAGTGAGGGAGGGGAACTGGCAGGTGTCCGTTCGGCTTCCCTTGCTATTGCGGCGATTTAGAGTCGCTTACGAATATTCATGCGCCACAGAAGCTGGGTGCCCCATC
>PLZC01000174.1 GCA_003151985.1 Acidobacteriaceae bacterium | reverse complement strand
GGGAGACTTGAAGGACACCGGCTCGCTCGCTGGTGCCTGCAACGGCGTGAATGCGGTCATCTCGACCGCGTCGTCAACCTTGTCGCGGCAGGCGGGAGATTCGATCGAATCTGTCGACGATCATGGACAGCTCAACCTCGTCGAAGCGTCAAAGGCGGCCGGTGTCGATCGCTTTGTTTTTGTTTCGTTTCGCCGTCCGGCCAATCTCTCCTTCCCACTGGCGGATGCGAAAGCGCACNNTGCGAATGCATCTGCTCGCATCTACGGATTGGGCACCAGCCCGGTGAGTTGGGTCTCGTTCCAGGATGTTGCGGAGATGTGCGTTCGAGCCCTGAGGCACCCGGCGGCAGAACGCAGGACTATCGAAGTTGGCGGACCCGAGGCANNGCACAATTTGAGGCCGCAACGGATTCGTTGCAGAAGAGCTTCGCCGCCTTGATGCTGGGCTATTCATCCGGAGATGCGATGGACGTACGGCCCATCCAGAGTGAATTTGGGATCGAACTAACGAGCATCAATGAATATGCGCGAGGGGTTCTCGAACAGAGCACGCGCAACTGAGAGTCTGAACCAGGAATGAAGTGAATCGACCTTAACCGGGGTGAGGCTCTCATTTGACACGGTCGGCAGACATTCTCCAGGTTCTGAGCGGTTGGTGCCGCGCCAACCCGGCAAAGATAAACGGAAGTATTGCAAAGTCCATCCTGCTGAACTTGAAGGCTTCTGCGACACGTCTGAACAGTCGATCTTGCATGCGAATTAGCCTAAATCAGCCACGTTGAAGATGGCTGATTGCGTCTCAGACTAGGGCTACTCCTGGTTGGTGGTCAACTCGGAAGTAACTCGAAAAAGCGGAGCGTCCGACTCGCCAAATCAACCCCTGTGCTCTGCCACATTGTACCGCCGCATTCGGGCGGACATTTCTCGCACAGGCCCCGCTATCCCGCGCCCAGTGCGGGGTTTGAGCGGCGCATTGGGTCTACCATCGAATGCGCGACTAAGGGACAATGGCGGGCGCACCGGTCTTGGGGGTCAATTTCGGCTTCATGAAGAAGGGACCTAAGGTGTCGTCGGAGTAGTAGACCATCGCAACTTCGCTTCGCGGAATGAACGTGGCCTTTTTGTCGTTTCCGCCAATTATGTAAAATCCACCATCTGTTTCATCGACGATCTTGGCCGACATGCTCTGACCGGGCAGCACAAGAGAGTTCTTGTCAAAGTAGATGGTCGCAGGCACGGGCGCTCCACCGCCCCATGACGGTTTCATCTGAGGATAGTAGAAGCTCGAAAAGGCAGCCAGAGCAAGGAAGCCCAATCCTAAGCTCTGCTTCCAATGGCCAATCTTGAGCTTCCATGACCGGGATTGCAACTCGTCAAAAGCGAAACTGGTAACAAACATGAACCATGTTGCGATAGCTGCAATAGATTGGTGGTGGTTGGTGAACAGATCTCTGACCCCACAATACATCAGTAGACCACCGAATCCAAGCGAGGCAAGCACCGCCAGCCAGTGCGGGAAACGTATCCGCTCGTCTGCACAGACCAGTGCTGCCGAGACCGCCATCACGAGGATAATCGTGATAGTCGAAGGACCAGTTTGCCCCACTTCTGTCGGAATATCGAATGCGTAAGTAAGGATCATTCCGAGCCAAAAGCATGACGTCGCGGAAAGGAAGAAGCGCGTGCTTTTTTTGCTTAACCAGCGCTCGCGTTCAGGAGAAGAGAATTTTATGAATCTCTCTTCTATTTCGAGCATAAAGGGTATGGTGATGAAGAACAGGAACCAGATTCCTGCAGCGAGGACCTTTGGGCGGAGCGGATTCAGTCCCGCAAGTCCGTAACTGTATTGATGGATAGAGATGACCAGAAACCCGCAGCCATAAATGACCGCCGCAGCGACTACGGTGACTTTCACGATGAGATCAACGATCTTTCCGGTATCTGACCCAGATTGCCGGAGGTTGCCGGGAAGCGATTCATTCGTCGCCATGGAATCCAGCCTGCCTCAAGATTTTGGCTGCAACTTCCAGCATCTTATCTCACCACCCCTCAGTTTTCTAGCTAGCGTTGCCATAATGCCACGAAGCGAAAGGTGAGGCGGGGCGCTACCGCAAGCGAACGTATGCGCGCATTGCAACGGCGCAGGGTAGCATGTGGAGCGCGGTGAGAGTACGAACGGGCTCGTGTGGCAATGTGGGCGGCTTCGCGAAACGTCGAAGGGGGTCGGGCGGCGGGTATCGGCAGCAATTTTTAGGGTCCCCCCTTCCGCTATCATTCTTGACGACTCGCGCTAGCCTCTTGAGATCGGGACCCGCATCCTGTTCCTTCGCGCCTTCCAATGCACTTAGGAGGGCACGATCTCGGGTCAGCAAGCACTTCTCATAGATGCCCCTAGGCGGAGGCATCGATGCGGCCCCGGAGAGGTGTCTCAATAAACGGTGTGCAGCCAGTGACCCAATGGCGTGAACTTCAGAAGCTCAAATAGATGTTGCATAAAACATCCGTTACATGCTACAGTCCACTGCAGAGGTAAGAACGATGCGAACGGCACTCTACGCGAGAGTATCAACGAAAGACGGAAGGCAGGACACGGAAAACCAGTTGCGGCAGCTTCGGGACTTCGCCGCTAGTCAGAAGTGGACAATCGTCCATGAATACGTCGATAAGGCATCCGGTAAGCGTTCAGACCGTGAGCAATTCCAGAAGATGTTTGCGGGTGCTTCCCGTCGGGAATTCGACATCCTGTTGTTCTGGAGTTTGGACCGGTTGAGTCGTGAAGGCACTGTGGAGACGCTGAACCATCTCCAGCGGCTTTCGGCATATAGCGTCAATTATCGGTCGTTCACCGAGCAGTACCTGGACAGTACGGGCATTTTCAAAGAGGCCGTAATCGGCATCCTTGCCGCCGTGGCGAAGCAGGAGAGGGTAAGACTAAGCGAACGGACGATAGCGGGGCTGGAGCGCGCCAGAGCGCAAGGGCGCGTCGGCGGTCGGCCAAAGGCGGAAGACAACCCGAAGACATTCCAAGCCGTTCACAGCCTACGCGTGCAGGGCAAGAGCATTCGGGACATCGCATCTAAGCTCAGCCTCAGCACGAATACTGTCCTCAAGGTGCTGAAGGCTGCATAAGCTACCCGGGGGGCGGTCCATTTTCCCGGACGATTGGACGGTCGATCCAAAATCGCATCTTACTGCGCAGACGTCCTAAAAGTGCCGATTAGTGATTCAGTACCCATTTAGAGCTTATCCGTAAATAGTGTCGA
>PLZC01000407.1 GCA_003151985.1 Acidobacteriaceae bacterium | reverse complement strand
GAGCGCTCATCGTGCTTCGAAACCGGACTGCAGAATCACGGTGATTACGGTCCCACAACTCCTGCTCACCGAGCGAACTTCGCTGATACTCGACTGAATACGGCTTTGGCATTGGAACATCGCGCAGATAATAATTCGCCGCCAACCGAAACTTCTTGATCAAGTATCGGATCTGCTTTGGGACGCGCCGGGATTTGGTTCTCCACAGCGTGCTTTCCATGGCCTTATCCATACCGGCTTCGAGTTGGAAGTACTTCTGGAGTTGGTGCCGCTCGATCGAGAGCATGTCGCTTAATGCCGCGTCTATGTATTTCTTTTGCTCAGGTTGCAGGGACCGTCCGAGCAGTCTTTCTGCGAGCGCCAAGCCGCCTTTTGCGCCCGCGGTCTTAGCGTTCAAACTATTGAACATAAAGCGATTGTACAGACTTCATGACTTCCATGTTTTGGGACCGACCCGAGCAGCTTTCCCGTGCTTGGGTTTTAAAGTGTATTTTCAGAAACCCAAACTAGATTTCAAAGAAACGGTATAGAAAGCAAAGGCTGAGATACGCCCGGCCAAGCCGCTATGTCACTCGTGCGCAAGAGCGACGTCGGGTTTTCAAAAGCAATCTTGCCACCGCCGCATACCAGCCTGTTCCGGGACCAGGCACCAATTGTCACGCTCCGCTTTGCCTATCACTCTACGAAGCAGAGACAGTTCACGCATGTGTCTGGTGGGCTGGATGGCACATGTGAGTCGCTACTTTGAATTGAAGGCAGCGATCAATCTGCAGAAAAAGGGTGTCCGCACCAGGGTTTCAGCGCGACGTTGTTCTTGTACTTATTATAAATACTCTACGCAGGGCGGCCCTTTGGGGGCCGACCTGCTACCGGAAGAACCGATCACGGGGTGGGTGCCTGAAACTACCCTTCCTTGTTGAAGATCTCGCGAATGGACAAAAGTTCGATAACGCAAGTTGCCAGCACAGGCCGACGCGAGCCGGAAGCTCGCTAGGGCCAGTGCATTCGTGTCTTTGGTAGATGTTTGGGGCTCTATAGAGTGGGTTGTAGAGGGCCAATGTATGCAAAACAGAACACCAGCAGAGAAGGCCGGCCCGCCCAGCAAGGGTGGGCGGCCACGTAAGAGTTACGACCATCTCATCGACACAGCTCACAACTTCCTGATCATTGACCGAATCTTCCGCTGTGCCAAGAACGAGCCCTATGCGGCCACGACATGCACTCGGTGCGGCACGCACAGCGAGTGCCGACTGCTCCACGGTTGCCAGACCGGCCAGGCGAAACTGACCAGGGGTTATCGCCTGCCCGCCAGATTTATCATTCATACCGTTGGCCCGGTGTGGCATGGCGGAGAACACGGAGAACGGGAGCTGCTTGCCAGTTGCTATCGTTCCGGTTTTGCGCTCGCGCGCAGCCACGGCCTGCGGACTCTGGCCTTCCCAGCCATCAGTTGCGGCGTCTACCGCTTTCCCCTCAACCTCGCTGTCGAGATCGCGCTCCGCGAAACGGCCGCGGAACTGCGCAAAGACGATGCCATCGAACAAGTGATCTTTGCCTGTTTCGACGAGACGGTGTATGCATCCTATCGGCGAGCCGCGCAACAGCTTTCTCTGGAGGGTATCGGCCTTCCATGATCATTGCCATGGAAGAGATGAGGCCGGTCGCGTTCGCCCGCTCTCGTTCTCGTCCCCCATTCGGAGCAGCATTCAACTGGATTGACAATAGGGAGTCGCCAAGGCACCAGAGACGGCACTCGAATCATTTGCCAAAGAATGAGCGTCGCGATCGGCGTCTTTCGGTCTTTATTTGAAATCTGGTCGGTACTACATTCCGCTTTGAGCTATTAAGACTTTGGTGCTTTGGAAAACGGCGGTCTTGCCAGCCGCGATTTATTGGGATCTGGATTATCTTGGACGACGACAATAGCCCACTTTTGGGCACGGGTCAGCGCGTTGTAGAGCAGGCGGCGCTGCGACTCTATGTTGCCGCCAACCGTAAACGGCCAAAGAACAATCACACCGTCGAATTCACGATTCTTTGCTTGGTGAATCGTCACGCGCGAACTCCGCCGCTACATAAAAACCTTTCCAGCTGAATTTTATAAAGAAATGTTCCGGCTTCGCGAACTTCCTTACGACGGGAGTCCGAAAAGACCGCAGTATATCGGTCACCTTACAAACGATTTGATCTATTCAAGGCTTGCGCCCGGCGTCTTAGACGAACTGCGAAGAGTGACGCCACGCAATGAAAAGGGAAAGCGGAAGGCAAAGCTATTTCAGAGTCTCACGGAGAATGTAGGAAATCCACGTCTACTAGAACATCTCGCAGCGGTGACAACGTTAATGAAAGTCAGTTTGACGTGGGACCAATTCATGGAGATGCTAGATTGAGGATTGCCAAGGCAAATCGCTTTGCCGCTTTTCGACCAGCTTGATGGGCGTTAATCTTTAGTCGCTTCTCTTACGATCCGCGCGGCTGCTTGGCTGAAGTCTTCGCGGCTGTGTTTCTGTCTCATGTGGAGATCGAATTGGATTGCGAACCATTTGATGCTTTCCGCTGACGAAGCACCCTTGGATTCCATGAGCGGCATTTGAACGCCGCAAGCAGAACACTTCGCAGAGACGCGGTGCGAATTTGCATTATAGTCAAATATCAATTCTGATTTCTTCGCCATTCCCAAATGCTACGCCGGACAGAATAGCTTAGCTAGACCTGTGGAAAACCAAACTGCACCACTACCATCTGGATAGTTAACGTGACATTACGGTTCTTGTTGCGGTAGGATCACTTGTAATAGTTTGGCGATTTCAATTCCACACTTCACAAGAGCGTGGAAATCCCTGGAGAAGTTTCAGATGTCATCTCTCTCTGTTCGGGCAAAGATACGGCTAATTCTGAATCGTATTGGGGCTGCAATGTCTGACTGCTTCCCTCCGTCGCGCGCTTTTGTTCTTGGATTCCTTCTTTGCACTTGCTTGCATGGTCTAGCGAGAACAGTCTCTCCTTCCTCGGCCATAGTTCAGGAAAACGCGACGCAGCAGTTCACGGCCAGCACCCCTTCAACCTGGACCACGACCTGCGGCACCATATCTTCCACGGGCCTTCTAAGGGCACCTCTCTATCCAAGTACCTCCTGCACCATAACCGCAAACGCCATGGACGGCAGTGGAACTGTGACCGCGAGGGCTACACTCGTATCTCCGATCGTCATGACGCCGGGATCGGCGAAGACACCGCAGGGACGCACCCAACAATTCACAGCCGGCATGCCCGTAACGTGGGTTGCAAAATGCGGGACGATCAGTTCGAACGGTCTTTATACCGCAAGCGGACCGGTCGGGACGGCCTGCACCGTCGAAGGCATCTCGATCAGCTACCCGAAATACACCGTGTACGGTTACGACATGATCACTGCTCCAGTAGCTACGACCTTGACCATCAGTCCGCTTAATCCAACTGTGACGGAAGGCGCGACTCAGCAGTTCGCGACCAGCAGCAGCGCGACCTATGCCTCTACTTGCGGAACGATCTCAACGTCTGGTATCTTCACGGCCCCTTTGACTCCGACCTCTTGCACTATCACGGCCCAAGCCACGGACGGCAGCGGCCAAATCGCATTGACAAGTGCATTCATCTCGTCTCCGCTCGTCATCGCTCCCACCGTAGCTACAACTGCTCTAGGACAAACGCAGCAGTTCACCGCCAGTTCGGCAG
>PLZC01000310.1:7899-8075 GCA_003151985.1 Acidobacteriaceae bacterium | reverse complement strand
CACGGCACAGCCAGCAGCCAGTCGATATAGTTGCGGCTTACCGTGGACTCGGCCGACATCGGCGGCATGGCTTCAAGTTTCTTTAACTCCTGGATGGCCTTGTCCAGCACCTCTTTCGGCATTCCGGCGGACTCAATCTTCTTGCGCAACTCGTCGAATTCGCTCTTTTCGCCGCG
>PLZC01000310.1:0-7848 GCA_003151985.1 Acidobacteriaceae bacterium | reverse complement strand
GCTTGGCCGGCTCGTCCATGCGCACCGAGGCGATGATGGTCTCGTAGTTGAGCGACTGTTGCAGCTTTACATACTGCTCAAACAGGGTGGTCACCCGCTGCATCAACTGATCGGTGGCTGGCGTGGCTTCAAACTGCGTCTTGCCGGTGCGCACCGTGGCCACAAAAAAGCCGGCGCGATCGTTCACTTCAGTGGACTTGGCTCGCTCAACGCCTTCCACCAGCACTTTGATATTGCCGTCCGGCATCTTCACGCTCTGCACAATAGCGCAAATGGATCCGACCTGGTAGATATCTTTCGCCTTGGGCTCGTCGATCGATGCGTCGTGCTGGGTTGCGAGAAAAATCTTGCGGTCGCCGTTCAGCGCCTCTTCCAGAGCGCGCACGCTGGACTCGCGGCCCACCACGAACGGGGTCATCATGTAGGGAAAGATGACCATGTCCCGGATAGGCATCATCGGCAGCTTGCGCAGCTCGGTCTTTTCGCGGGATACGGTCATATCGCCCCCAGGGGATTTGGATACTCGGATCAGGCTCCGGCTGCCGGGCTGCTCGCACGGCTCATGTTGAGATTGTACAGCGGAAGGGGAATCGAGGAAATGAGGGGAACAGGGAACAAGGGAACAGGGAACGAGACCGCCAGCGCCTGCGTTGCCCCTACCGCCTCGTTTCCTCGTTTCCTCGTTCCCTTGGTCCCTCGGTCCCTCGTTCCCTGCTTTACCATTCCGGCCTTTACTTGCCTGCCAGGCCCTTCGGGCTGCCCACGCCGGTGCAAAGGTCATAGCCGACGCCGGAGAATGATCCTGAGTAGTAGTCGCAGGCGCCGTAGGTAATGTCGTTGAAGTTTGCCTTGTAGGCGGTCGCGTTGGCGGGCTTCAATGCCGAGTAAATGGTGGTCAATTCCGCCCCGTTTGAGGTGGCCCAGACCCCCGATTTGGCCGAAGCTGCATTCACGATGCCCGTTACGATTGGCGCTGCGACGCTGGTTCCACCCACCGTCCACCAACTGCTCGAGTAGTAAATGCCGCCGTAAGGAAAGCTGTCGTACACCCAAACTCCTGTGTTTGGGTTGGCGACGGCGGAAATGTCCGGCGTTGTGCGGTAGCCAAAATTGATTGCGGAAAGCGCAGACTGGTAGCTGGGGCTCGGTTCGTAGTAACTTACGCCGCCCCCTGTATCCGACCAGGCTATCTCCGCGATCAGGTTGCCGGTTAGCAGGCTGCGCGCCGTCGAGGTGCCCCCGACGGAGATAACGTTGGGAGAAGCACTCGGATAGATCACCCCTGCCCCATCGCCGGAAGAAGCAAAATACACCACGTTGGGAGTTAGAAAGACCGAGTCATAGTTGGTCTCGCCTGAGTATTCCTGACCGCCCCAGCTCATGGAAACTTCACCCTTCCCCGTGCTGCCCGCAGCACAGGTCGTGGTTTTGCCGCAAGCTACAAGGTTCGAGGTCACCTGTACCGCCAGATAAAGGTCGGCGTTTCGGTTCGATGCGGCTTCTACCAGATAGAGCATCGCATTCGGGGCCATAGCGTGGGCATATTCAATATCCAAAGCCTCTTCCAGTTCCCAGCCTCCGGTATCGTCCACGGGCGGTTCAGAACCGGAGGCGAAAACGATCTTGAATTTCGCCGGGTTGAATGGAAGCCCAAACTGATCGGAGAAGTAAGCCAGATCGCCGGCTGCCGAAGGATCGTGATAGGCATCGACAATGGCAATGGTTCCTCCGCCACCCGTGGGCGTGTTGACTGTGTGGTCTGGGTTGCAGCCGGTGACTTGGGTCACCAACCTGTAGATACAGGCCAGCGAAGCAGGCGTTTCATTGGCGTAACCGCTGTATGGCGGGGCCTCGGTGGGGTTCGTGGTGGCGGGCAGTATGAACCGAATATTGGTATGTGCACGCTTTCCTTTGTCCACCGCATTAATCTGGCTCGAGGCGGGAATCACCAGGGTTCCTGCCGTGACGGCGGGCTTGGCGACGTGAGCTGCGGAAGCGGTTGATAACGGGACACACCGGCGGCGGGTTCCTGAGCCAGAACCGGGGTAAGGGCGGCAAAAAGAAACGCAGTGATTGCAGCGGCTTTGAGCGCCGGGGCGATCCGGCCGCCAGGAAGTGATTTTGACTGGGTCGTGCGGACGTACATTTTGATCGATCTCCTTGCTCACGTGTGAGCTGAATCGGAACGGTTGCAGGTTTGTTCCGAAATGCGAGATCGGTTTCCTCGGGTTGCAATCCGGCACCGGCGGGCAAGTCGGAAACGAGAGGGAGACATGGCCCGGATAGACCGATACTTTGCTTCGGACTCATGCTGGCTGCTCAGAACAACCGCGCCAGCACATGGAAACTTGACACGGCGACTTCCACTAAAATTCGCGGGAGGACGCCGGCTGCGGATGGTTCAGTGCGTTCACTGCAAAATCGGCCAGCGTGAACTGTCCCTGTCTCAGCTTGGAACCGAACACATAAACGGGATCGTTTCCGCGGGAAATGTCCTCGGTAAAGCCGAGTTGCGGCAGAAGCGCGGTGCGCGCCAGGGCCGCAGCCGCTTTGGCGTCCTGGTTACCGGCGCGCGCAATCGCAGTCTCAGGGTTCTGCCCCAGGGCCTGATTGATGGCTTGCCGAAGCGTCAGCGGTTCTTGCCCCGCGGCAGCCAAATCGCGGCCGCCCTGCTTCAGCGTCATTTAATCTCCTTCAACGATAATGATTTCGGAGATACTTGCCCAGAATGCGTGTCCTGCTCGTGGAAGATGAGGTTCGGCTGGCGGAAAACCTGGCCGCCGCACTGCGCGACGGTCCCGGATTCGCCGTAGATTGGGCAGCCGACGGCCAGGCCGGCGACGACTCCGCCCGCCTCCGCTGCTACGATCTCGTTGTCCTCGACCTCATGTTGCCCAGGCTCGACGGCCTCAGCCTCCTCCGCCGCCTACGCAGCCGCGGCGATCCCACGCCCGTCCTCATCCTCACCGCAAAAGAAGGCGCCCGCTCCATCATCGAGCTGCTCAACGCCGGAGCCGACGACTACCTGGCCAAGCCCTTCGACCTGGGTGAGCTAATAGCTCGCGCCAAGGCCCTCATCCGCCGCGGCATGGGCGCAGCCCATCCCACGCTCACCGCCCTCGGCCTGGAGGTAAACACCTTGGAGCAGACCGTGCGCCGCGAAGGCGTTCCGGTCGAGCTATCCCCCACCGAATATCGCATCCTCGAATACCTCATCCATCGCCCCCGCGCCGTCGTCAGCAAGCGCGAACTCCTTGAGCACCTCTACGACTACAACTGGGAACACCACTCGAACGTCATCGAGGCCCACGTCTCCAACCTGCGCAAGAAGCTGGAAGCAGCCCTTCCCAACCCCGAGCCAGTCATCGAAACCATGCGCGGCCGCGGCTACCGCCTTGCCCCGGAGATGAGCCCAAGCACAAAGCCGCGACTATGAGAGCTTCCATCCAACCTCGCTCTATAGCCTTCCGCCTGATTGCGGCCGTCCTCGCTGTCGAACTGGTCTCCTCGCTCGCTGTGATCTTCCTGTCTTTGGGCTACGAGCGCCATTCACACTTCCGCGCTTTCGACGTCATGCTCCATGGCCGCGCCGACACCGTGATTGGCGCGGTACAGGACGCGGAAGACGCCTCGGACAACGTAATGCTCAATCAGGCCGACCTCCACCTGCCCTCCGAAGATATCTACGAGGTCACCGACGCCGCCGGCCGCCTCCTTGGCCGCTCGCCCAACTGGCAAGGCGTTCCTGCCGCCTCCCCTGCCAACCCGGGCGACAGCTTCTCTCGCATGACGATTAACGACCGCCACTATCGTGTCCTCAGCACCCACGGCTCGCGTATCGTGGACCCTGCCGACCCTGGCGGCGGAAAGTTGCGACAGGTCACCATCCTGTACGGATCACCCACCTACCACGTCTGGAGAGCCATTCGCGGCGCGGTCGAGTTCTATGCGGCGGGCAGCATCCTGTTGCTTCTGGTAACGGGGCCCCTCATCGCCTGGCTGCTCCATCGTGGCCTGTTGCCCTTGCGACAGTTGGCCTCGCTTGCTGCTCTCGTCTCGGTGAATTCCTGGCAGTTTTCTCCCCCCGACAGCGCTCGCACAACCACCGAACTCGCTCCGCTCACCCAGGCCATCGAAAACGTCCTGCAGCGACTCGAGCGTTCCTTCCGGCAGCAACAGACCTTTGTCTCCGACGCCGCTCACGAACTCAAGACCGCCGTAGCAGTAATCAAGTCCTCCCTGCAACTACTCGGCATGAAGGCCCGAACGGCCGCGGAGTACAAGGCTGGCCTCGAACGTTGTCTTTCCGACAGCCTCAGGCTGGAAGAGATCGTGGCCAAAATGCTCATCCTTGCCCGCATCGAGAATCAAGACCGCTCCGTTCCGCGTCCATTGCCGCCCCCCGCCGACGACTTCGCCGAAATCCTGCGCCAAACCGTCGCCGATCTTCAAACCATCGCGGCCCTTCGCTCCGTTGAAATGGCGGTTTCGAACCAAACACTCTCTTCTCCAGCGGACCCTTCCAGCACTCGTCTCCCAGTTCCCATCGCCGCCGATGACTGTTCCTTGCTTATCTCCAACCTGTTGCTCAACGCCCTGCAGCATAGCGAGCCCCAATCAAATATCGAGATCCGCCTGACCCTGGAATCCAACTCCAACTCCCAAACCCTCCAACTCGAAATCGAAGACCACGGCGACGGCATCGATCCCGAAGAGCTTCCCCACGTCTTCGACCGCTTCTATCGCGGCGATCCGTCCCGCACCCGTTCCACCGGCGGCACTGGCCTTGGTCTGGCCATCTGCAAGGCCGTAGCTGAAAAAGCCGGTGGCACCATCGCCATCGCCAGCCAGCCAAGCCAGGGCGCAACCGTCACCGTCCGCCTGCCCCTTGCGAATGAAGCGCCAAGTCAACAGTCGCAGTTCCTCCCGGAAGGAGGAGGCGAAAATAGCCCAGGGTGAAGCGAAGCGCAACTCTGGGAATGTGTTCCGTTCAATGCCCAGCCCCGTAGGGGCGACACGAAATCAACCTGCGTATTTACCCAAACTTCAGCATGGATTAATCCCGATGTGACACACTACTTGTCGCCGGTGATTTGAACCCCAATCCTTCACCCAGATCCAAAGGAGCAATCGATGTTCATTCAACGCAGCGCAAGTCTTCTTACCCGGTCACGCATTGCCGCGGCCCTGCTTTTCGGCCTTCTTGCCGCCCCTGTCCTGCTTGCCGGGCAGCAGCCTTACCGCATTCTGGACCATTGGAAGATCGGCGGCGAAGGCGGGTGGGATTACCTGATTGCCGATTCCGGGGCCCATCGCCTGTACGTCACCCACGGAACCCGTGTTGAAGTCGTCGACACCCAGACTGGAAAGCCCGTCGGCAGCATCAACGGCCTGCAAGGCATCCATGGCGTTGCTCTCGATACCGCCGGCAAATTCGGCTACATCTCCGACGGTCGCGCCAACGCGGTAGTCGTATTTGACCGCGCCACCCTGGCTACCGTAGCCTCCATCCCCGCCGGAACCAACCCCGACGCCATCATCTTCGAACCCGCCACTCAAACCGTGTGGACGTTCAACGGCCGCAGCAACGATGCCACCGTCATCGACGCCGCTACACAAAAGGTAGTCGCCACCATTCCCCTGCCCGGCAAGCCCGAGTTTGCCGTAGTTGATGGCAAGGGCACCATCTACAACAACATCGAGGACAAGAACCAGATTGTCCGCCTCGACGCCCACACCCGGAAACTCACCGCCACATGGCCTGCTGGTTGCGATTCGCCCTCGGGTCTGGCCTTCGACATTCCCGGCGCTCGCCTGTTCCCGGTTTGCGACGGCAAAAAGATGGCCGTGGTCGACTCCAGCACCGGCAAGGTGCTCGCCACCCCTGCCATCGGCGATGGCCCCGACGCGGCCGGCTGGGACGCCAAGAACAAGCTCGCCTTCGCATCCAGCGGCGACGGAATTCTCTCTGTAGTGGATGCAAGCTCGACGGACTACAAGACCATTGAAACCTTGCCTACCCAACGCGGAGCCCGCACCATGACCTACGATTCAGGAGCAGACCGCGTATATCTTGTAACGGCGGAGTTCGGGCCGCGCCCCGACCCAACCCCCCAGAACCCGCGTCCCCGGCCAGCCATCGTCCCGGGCAGCTTCACCATACTCGTAGTAGGCCGCTAAGGCCCAGGCATGTCGGCGTCTGAATCTAGAGCTGTTGTAAGAATCAAGCTGGGTGCCCCATCCTTGCCGCNNTTGTTTTTTGCGGCAAGGGTGGGATACCTCGAACCTCGACAGGCCGGGCGCCGGGTGCCGGTCTCCACCATGAGCCCTGGAATTGTCCTTCGTTCCACTGCCCACTGACCACTGACCACTGTCCACTTTATGAAGATTCTCCTTGCCATTCTCGCCGTCGTGCTCGTAGCCGGCTCCTTTTACGCCGACTACAAGTGGCGCCAATGGATCGCCGCCCGCCGCCGCAATCGACAATAGGACCACTGTCCTCTGACCACTGTTCACGGACCCAGTTACAATAAGCAGTAGGGAGCCGTCCAATCGCTATGTCTCGCTTCTTTGGCCTTGCAAGTTTCGTCCCCGTTCGCCCCCAACGCGCCGTTGTATTTACGGCCCTGACTTTTTCCGCATTGTTGCTGGTCTCAACCACCGCAGCTCGCGCCCAATTTACCCCCCAGACCCCCGGAACCCAGGTCCACGACCCCAGCGCTCTCAAGCCGCCAGCCGGCGCCCGTGTAGCCATTGTCGAATTTGAAGATATGGAGTGTCCTGACTGCGGCCGTGCCAACCCCTTGCTCCGCGAGGCTGCCGCCAAGTACAAGATTCCTCTGGTGCGCCACGACTTCCCGCTGCCCATGCATGCCTGGAGCTTCCAGGCTGCCGTCAACGCCCGCTGGTTCGATACCAAGAGCAAGAACCTCGGTGATGAGTACCGCGACCAGGTCTTTGTCAATCAGATCTCGATCGTTACCCCCGACGCCCTCCGCCAGTTCACTGACAAATTCGCTCAGGGCCACGGCGTTGCCCTGCCCTTCGCCATTGACCCGCAAGGCAAGCTTTCCGCCGACGTCAAAACCGACTACGCCCTCGGCCAGCGCATCGGCATCGAGCACACTCCCACGATTTGGGTTGTCACCGCCAACTCCAAGGGCGCGCCCTTTGTGGAAGTCCTCGACCGCACCAAGCTCTACCAGATGATCGACCAGGCCCTGGCCGACACCGCCTCGTCAACCCCGGCTCCGAAAGCTACCCCGAAAGCCGCATCCAAGCCCGCTGTCAAAAAGGCCTCGACCACCAAGTAGACCGACCGGAACAGCGGCTCCGTTTCACCTTTTCTCACCATCACGCCCCCAAGGTTGACGGAGGCAAAGTTGGCTCCAACCGGCTGGAACTCCGGGCAGCGAAGTGAACGCGGAGCGGTCCCCGAAGTCTTCTGGGGAGGCTTCATTGCGGGCTTCCTCGACATAACAGCCGCGTTTATCGTATACGGCGCCACTTTGGCGGCCTTTACAGGCTGCGGAAAAACTCCGTTTCTCAGGCTTTGTAACAGTCGTCCACCGGCTTCGCCGACCCACGGAGGGATGAAACCTGCCTCGATCACAGCCATCCGCTAACTTGCTAGCCCGCTAACCCCCACGTAGCGGGCGCTAACCCGCTGCATCTGTCCAAGAACCCACCCTCTACCCATCACATTTCGATTGTTCAACTTACAAAAAGACAAGGATCTAGCTTCTTTTTAGGGCACGACTTCTAGCCTGTCCTGAGCGCAGCCGAATGATGCCGATAAAGCCAATAAAATCAATGGGCTTTAGAGGCTGCGGAAAAACTCCTTCGGCC
>PLZC01000249.1 GCA_003151985.1 Acidobacteriaceae bacterium | reverse complement strand
TCCGGATTGGCGGTGATACAGGAGTAACCTCCAAAACTGGGCGCCGGGCCATTACACTCCCCCGTTCGTCTGAATCCGGTCACCCCTTCGCGCCATTGAGAGTTGCGCACAGTGGGGGCAGGATTCCCGTATGCGAGTCAACCTCATCACTAGACCGTCCGACCGCTCCGAATCAAACCCAGGAACGATTCCGCTCTCTTTGACGATTCGCCCGGCGTGCGGTCTCCCCGGCGACTACGATTGCCAAACCGATGGCAAAGCGCTTCTGCGGCTGCTCCGGCTGCAAACGGACCTGCCCGCTTGCACTCTTGAGCGATTTGAAGAGGGCCTGCGCAATCGGCTTGGGGCGAGGCTCATGGGCGTGGAACTGAGTGACAGCGTCCTCACGGATATGGGCTATTTTATTGACTAGGTGTCAGCCTGCCGGGGTTCAAAGCGTATTGGGGAAGAGTGGGCGGTATTACAACAGAAGCGCAGATTACAAGGGGCTTTCTGCTTCAGTACCCGGACATCATATCCGTCGATCGCTCCCCAGGGTTTAAGCTAAGAAGCTGTACGTTGAAGGGCTCTCACTTTTTGTGCGCGATTGAGACTCAACCATCGGTGAAGGCCTAGTGAGGGATCACGCTTTCGCAATCGCGTGGGGGCTCGACGCGGTGCGCCAGGCATCCTTGGCGGCGTACATGGCGGCGTNNCCAGGACGGCGAACTCGTCGCCTCCGATTCGCGCCAGCATGTCGCCGGGCCGTATCTGGCCTTTCATGCGCGATACCACTTCGCGCAAGTAGAGATCCCCCACGTCGTGCCCGTAGCTGTCGTTGATCAGCTTAAATGCGTCGAGATCGATGTAGATGAGACCGAAGCTGAACGTTCCTGATTTCGCGATCTCCAGGAGCTGATCCAGGCGATTTTCAAGAGAGAAGCGATTGTGGATGTCGGTGAGCAGATCAAATTCAGATCGATGGCGGAGGTCGGAGTGAAGGCGGTCCGTCTCAATGGCGAGGAAAGCGAGTCCGGCGGCTTTGGGCAGGATTTTCTCGTCCAGAAGATGTTCTGTCTTCGAAGACGCATCCAAGGCGACGGAGATCGTTCCCATTGGCGCTCCCATTCGCGAGGCGATTTGGTAATCGATCACCCGCAGGTCGGCGGAGGGGGCGGGTCGGCTGCCCGTCTGAGTACCATCGGCAAGAGCGCACCAGCATGGCGCTCCCTCCAGTCTGACGGATACCAGTTGAACGATCTTGTCGAGTATCTCCACCAGCGATTTGGAACTGTTGATGTCTTCGAGGATGGCGCTGCGCCGTTGTTCAACGCTGGCCAGTTCCGCAGTCTTATGACGCAATCGCCGCTCGATGGCCCACCCTCTGCCTCCGATGACCACCAAAGCCGTGAGAAGAATGCCGACGAGCATAATGAGGTTGCGAACATTCAACAGTGACGGGCCGGCAAGGAGAGCAACGTCATCGGACGAGCGCAGCAAGATGCTGAACGCCTGGGCCCCTTGAAACTGGTCCCCGCGATCGAGGATGCAGATGCCTGAGATGCGAACCTTTGAACCGATTGGAAGCTGCTGCATGGGCGGAAGGAGAGTCTCGAGGGCTCTCTCGGGATGGCGATAGATCGCGGAAAACAGGTGGCGATCCGAAACCACGACGTATTCATCCTGGGCAGATTGTCGAAGAGACATCAACAGGCGCCCATCGATTGAGACCAGCTGCAAAGCACGCGACCCGCCGGTCAGTTCTTTCGAGTTCACCGGCACCGGCAGGATCGGGGAACTTACGCCGCTGTACTCGATCTCACCCCGGGTGAGGACTATCGAGCCGTTGTCCACATCAGGAAATCCCGAGGCGCTGGCCCGGTCTCCGAGCCGCATAGGTTTCTCAAACCTCGTATTGATCCAGAGGCTTTTGGGGCCGTCCTGAAGAACTAATGCGGAGCCCGGCTGGTAATAAGTGATGGTTCCGCTGACTCGGACTCTCCTGGTGCGGTCCTGTACGTCTGTCGCCGCGAGAATCTCATCCATAGGCGTCAGCGGGAGAGATGCTGGACCCGAATGTGCCAGCTTCACAACGCGGATGTCTGAGATGCTCTGAACCTCAAGCAGGATTCCGGCCAGTTGCATCTTGCTGTCGAATTTCCCCGCTACTGCCCCGGCGATTTCGACTTCCGCATCCAGGAGGTTGCCGAGGTTTTCGGCTCCTCCTTCCGCCACCTGCGCATCAATGTATCCTCCGTCCATGAGCAACTCAAGATAGACGAAGCTTACTCCGCCGTTGGACACGGTGTTCATGCCGCGGACAAGCGCGTGCACGGCGACTCTTTTGCAGTCCAGATCCGCCCGTACCAGTTGCTTGAATGTGGCGGGAACGGGAGGCGGCATGACACCGCGGCCGACCACAGTGACGCTGTCCGCTTTGATCTCAGGACGAAAGCTCGCTCTTGTGTGCCCAACAACGAGAACGCGGTCGCCGGCGGATACGTTCGTCGTTTTGCCAGTTTCGGCGTAGATGGCGATATCGCCATCCTGGACAAAGAGGTCCATGTCTCCTTTCTTGTAATAGGTAACATTGGCCTCGAACGCGACTGGAAGCGCAACGCCGGCCTGCGAATTCGTGAGCGCATGAATCGCCGCCAGGGAACTCAGCGGGGAGGGTTGCGCTCTTCCGGAAATCGCCCAGAGAATTGCAAGGCCGGCGACACATATGCCGGCGAAATCTGGCTTCAGCCTCTTCATTAATGCAACTCGGACATGGCTTGGCTGCTCGGGTGCTCCTTCGTACTATATCGGCAGAAGACTTGAAATGGTTCAGTTGGAGAAAACAGAGTAGCACCGCCTTAGATGGCGCTCAGTGATTATTCTCACTCGAGGCTGCAAATGGATGTATGGTTCTGCTTCAGAGCAGGGACCAACGGCCGAGAGGCCACCGATGCGTAACGGCACATCCTGATTCGATCAATGCGCGCTCTCCTGAGCGCGCCAAGGGACACCTGTGCTTTTTCCTTGACATTGACTTACATAGATGTGGCCAACTCAGAAATAACTACTTGATCAACATCCCCTTGGATTGTCCACTGCTTCGTTATTTCCCATCGGCGGTGATCATACTGCGCCCCAAACCAGAAGTGTCATCTGGCTGCATTTACTGGACAAGTGAGTTGCCGATTTCTAGAGATTTACCACCAAGGCTTGATGACAAACGGTGACAGGCCTTTTCGTAGATGTGCGTTTTTTGTGTGCCGCACTTGGCCTGGCACCGCCGCTAGAATCGAAGGGGCGGCCCTGCCATGATTTGTCGCGAAACTTTTTCGCCCTTTGCGCGTACCCTCCCCCAACACACGGAGGTCCGTATGACGTCGCTGAAGAGGACGGCCCGAGCAAAGGGCCTGGGCATCTTTGTCGGTCTGCTCATCGCGACATTCCAT
>PLZC01000253.1 GCA_003151985.1 Acidobacteriaceae bacterium | reverse complement strand
TCCTTGACCTGCGTCAGTTGACTCCCAAAAGTCACACCCCCGCGTATCTCTCGCGGCCTGACGCTGCGTGCTCAGCAAATTGAAGCGGGGCCGGAATTGTGCCAAAATGCGCGAGACTGCGGAACGGCGATGTTCGAAACACCATAACGCGGGTGAAATCTCAATGTCAAGAAAAATTTCCCGTTGCTGTGAAAACTCAGGAAAGACTCATCCTGGGCCGGATTTATCCGCGGCTTGTCTTCCGCCTGGACGGCGATGGGCCTGCATAAGGTGGTCATAAATCGAGTGTTGAATTCTGTCCGATGGGGTATAGTCTATTGATAATGCAACTGTGAAAAATTTCTCAGGACCATTCGACCGGATTCGGCATGAAAAAGTCACCTGCACATGGTAGAAAAGTCGGCCTGAAAGAGATCGCAGCGGAGGCCAAGGTCAGCATGGCGACGGTGTCGAGAGTTCTGAACGGAAACAACCGTGTCGATCCGGCCATTCAAATGGCTGTTCTCGATGCGGCTGCGAAGTTCGACCTCGATCTGCTGCAGCGCAACAAGGCCAAGGCGCTGGCCTTTCTTCTCAGCAATCGGGTGATGCTGCATCCCTTCCATTCCAGGATCCTGAGCGGCGCTGAGGGCTATTGCGCCGCGCAAGGTTGGGACATCGTCTTCCTCTCTTTCAACTACCCCCTCAACGCGCATTGGGAGCAGCTTCACCTTCCAAAGATCCTTGAGCGCCGCGATGTGATCCGCGCGGTCATTGTTGCCGGCACAAACTCGGGGAGTCTCCTCGAGTTGCTCGAACGCGAGGGAGTGCCCTATGTCGCACTCGGTAATAACATATTCAAACCCGTGCCTCTATCCAAGGGCGACCTGGTTTTCTCCGATGAAACGCGTGGGGCCGGCGACATGACGCGCTATCTCATTAGCCTTGGGCATCAGGATATATGGTTTGTGGGAAACCGCCGTCTCCCATGGTTCGCGCGGTGCTTTGCAGGCTATGGCCAGGCGATGGACGATGCCGGGTTGCCCCCACGTCACCTGAGTGTGGACTCGGAAGACGACGCAGAAGTTGGATACATCGCAACCAAATCCCTGATGGCCCGCGGCGAACGCGTAACTGCGATCTTTGCCGGCAATGACGCCACGGCACATGGAGTGTATAAAGGGCTCCGTGATTGCGGATTGAGAATTCCCGATGACATCAGCGTGGCCGGCTGCGACGACACCGTAGGCGAGTGGCTCTATCCAGGTCTCACCACCATCCGCGAATTCCCTGAGCAATTGGGCAAGCAGATGGCCGAGCTGATTCTCAGCCGCATTGCCAAGCCCGGACTCGAGTTCCGGGAAATTACGGTCCCCACCGAATTGATCAAACGAGAGTCATGCCGGCCGATCGCTGCGACCGGCAACCCGGCCCTTGAGAGCGTATTGCCGGTTGACCAGGCGGCTGATCCGCGAGCCTTTGTGAAGCCGTAAGAGGCACTCATCTCGAGAGCCGCCGAAAGCGCGGGAAGTTGTGCTTCAACCCGTCGATCCAGGGTTCCCCTGGTGTTCATCTTTGATATTTTTCTCTGGTCCGTGAAAAATTTCTTGACATGGAGATTCACACTGGCTAAGGTTTCACTATCCACAGATGAAGGGGCGCGCTTCCAATCCTGCGCCAACCGGTGACGACGCGGCCCGTTTCACGTGAAGGGCGGAGTCCGTGCAATCAGATGAGGAGAGAGAATGACTTCAGTGGGTGAAAGAGTGAGATACTTCCGGGTGGAGAATCTCTCGGTCGAGGTGCACCCCGACGGGAAATCGCTGGGCGCTGCGGCAGCACTGGCTGCGGCCGAGGCCATGAAACACCTGGGCGCCGGCCAGGAGTCATTTGGAGTCATTTTTGCTACCGGCGTTTCACAACAGGACACACTTGAAGCTCTCACACGAATCGAAGGCATCCCCTGGAATCGAGTGCGCGGCTTTCATCTGGATGAATATGTAGGATTGCCGATCGAACACGCAGCCTCCTTCCGTCGCTATCTCAGAGAGAACCTGACGCAGAAAGTCGATATGAGGGCGTTTCATGAAGTCGATGGCACGGCGGCGGATCTCGATCAAGTATGCCGCCTTTATGCAGAGAAGCTTGCGGCAGCCAATCCAGAACTCTGTCTGTTGGGAATTGGCGAAAACGGGCACCTCGCGTTTATGGATCCCGCCGTTGCTGATTTCGAAGATCCGATGGACGTGAAAGTGGTCAAGCTGGATGCAGCCTGCCGCACGCAGCAAGTGGCCGAGGGCTGGTTCAACAACATCGAGGCGGTTCCCGAGCGCGCGATCAGCGTGACCATCCCGGCAATACTCAGAGTGGCAAAGTTGATCGTCTCTGTTCCGGGAAGCCGCAAAGCGGCAATCATGCGGCGCACGCTTGAGGAAGCGATCTCGACCCTGTGCCCCGCTACAATTCTCCGCACTCATCCTGATGTCACGGTCTACCTCGATCAGGAGTCAGCCGCTGAACTCGATGGCTTCGCGCTTCCGGGCTAGTCAAACGGGTGTTCCCCCGGGCTTTGCCGGGGTGGCAGTTGTAGTTTGACAATTGCTGGAGTCCATCCAAGAGACTCCGAGAGGCGAGCCGCCAAGCACACTTCAAGGGGAATCCCGGATGGACGAATATGAGTGCTTAAGCCACTCGAAGTGGGAGTGCAAGTACCACGTAGTTTTTATCCCGAAGTGCCGCGCAAGGTGTCGTACGGAAATCTGCGCATGCATTCGGGCGAGGTGTTCCGAAGGCTGGCCGAAAAGAAAGAGTGCCTTACCGAGGAAGGGCATCTTCTGCCCGACCATGTCCACATGATGATCTCGGTCCTGCCGAAGTATTCCGTGTCGTCGGTAGCGGAGTTCATCAAGGGCAAGAGTGCGATTCACTTGGCCCGGCAAACCAAGCGCCACTCAGACTCAGAGTGGCGCTTGGTTTGCCGGAAGGTAAAGGCAAATGCAGCGAAGAAGATTTCTCGGAATGGCTGGAATGGCGGGCCTCTCGACGGCGTGTGCGCCATTGCGTGTGCTGCCACGGGAAAAGAATGCAATGCAGCGTCCAAAGTTTCCAGACGCCGATGCAAAATGGAAACGGACATGGGATGCAGCGTTAGCCGCGCTAGCCAGGAATACGAAGCGATTGTCGACATACAACCGCCCAGTGCTCATTGAAGGCGCCGAGTATCCGGGAATTTGGTTGGAGTGCGCGCCGATGGAAGCGCTAGTGTACGCCGAACTCGAAGAGTTTGTGCCCCGATTTGAAGACCAGCCGAGCCCGACTGAAATTGCGCGCGCAAACCATATGGCCTTCTTTGCACTGCAGCGCGAGGACGGTCAGTTGCCCGCCTACATATGGGAAAAAGAGGTCGGCTATAGTCAGATTCAGATGGTGGTGCCTGTTGCCGCAACAGCCTGGGAACTGGTGCAGCTAACCAAGGACGACGAGTTACTGAAGACAGCATATGCCGCGTGTAGCCAGTGGGATGCATGGCTTAGGCGATATCGCGATAGACGCAAGACGGGCCTGGTAGAGGGCTTTTGCACCTACGACACAGGGATGGACAACAGTCCGCGGTGGGCGGGGATACCGGACAGTTGCCCGGATGACGATGCACGGAAATGCCCTCCGGTGCCGTCGCTTCCCCGGCTATGTCCCGATCTTTCGGCCACAGTCTACGGCGGACGTATCGCTCTGGCAGCGATGGCTCAGGAACTTGGTCTGAAGAACGAGGCAGACAGGTGGCTTGCGTATGCAGAGGATATTCGGAAGCTAATCATCAAAAAACTTTACTGCGCGGAAGATGCGGCATTCTACGATCTGGATGCACAAGGACAATTTGTGCGGGTACGGTCGGATTTGATCTCGCGTGTGATGGGCGAGCATGTGCTGAAACTGGAGATTGCATCGGACAAGCGCATCTTCGACGATGTCTGGACGCGACAGTTGCACAATCCGAAAGCATTCTGGTCACCATTCCCGCTCCCTTCGCTTGCAATGGATGATCCCCTGTTTGTGCGTTCGATTCCGCCTAATAGCTGGGGCGGAGCTTCGCAGGCGCTGACGGCCCTGCGGGCGCCACGGTGGATGGGACATTACGGTAAGCAGCGGGAATTTGAGCATCTGATGAGGCAGTGGATTGCTGCAATCACCTGGTCTGGAAAATCAACGGGAGAGTTCTTGCAGCAGATGAATCCTACAACCGGAGAATTTACACACAATGGCGCACAGAACGGATATTCTTCGACAGCATTGTTGTATCTGGATTTCGTCAGACGGCTGTCATCTCATTCCATATAACGTCGGGGGTTGATTAACAGGTTTAGAGTAGTAAATCGAACAGGCTGCCATCATCGTGACCTGCCGGCGCTTTCTCATCCAGTTATAACTGGAGATTCCGACGTTGTTTTGAACCGAGGGAACTTGGAAATGAAAGGCATTGGAAGCCGCATTTTGAACAGACACCGCTGCCTTCGGGTAAGTTCGGCTCTTTCGCTCTTTGCAGGCATTCTTATAAGCACCGGATGTCAGATAACTATTGCAGAATCGACAACGACGGTGGACTATCGTGTCTTTCCCGGGCTCGCGCCAATGGACGGGAACTGGGCGGCTCTGCTGGCCGCCTCGGACGGAAAGGTTTATGTCGGTCTCGCCTGCCACGGCTGCAGCGGACACCTTGTCTTCTATGACTCAGTGACCGACAAGATGGTTGATGTGGGGGACCTGAACAGCCTTACGGGCCAAAGTGGGCTCGATGTTGGGCCTCAATCAAAAGTACACGCCAGGTTTGGAGAAGGAACCGACGGGCGCATCTATTTCTCCACCCACGGCGGCTGGTGGTTCAACTATGCTCGATTCGCCACGCCGGAAGGCTATCCCGGCTCACACTACATGGCTTATGACCCCAAGCTCGGCAGAATCCAGGACTTCGGCATAGGGCCGCGTTTCGAGGGAATGAATACCGGGGCCTACGATCCAAAGAACAACCGCATTTATGGGTTGACTCACCCACGCGGTCACTTCGTGTACTACGATGTCGCGACCGGCGCCAAGGTAGACAAGGGGCGAGTCAATAACCTGGATTCAATATGCCGCACGCTGGGCATTGACGATGAAGGCAATGTCTACGGAAGTTTTGGAGCGGGACGAGTTTTCGTTTACTCGCCGCGAACAGATGCGATCAGCGAACTGAGCGTAAAACTGCCGATTCGCCAGAAGGGCATTTCGCTTGGCCGCGATTACGGGAAATCCGAAACGGCCTGGCGTGTTGTGGTTTGGGATCAAACTACGAGATGCTTTTATGGAGTCGAGGAAAGTGAGTCTGCCCTCTTTTCATTCGACCCGTTTGCCAAGCCTGAAGATGCCGTAAAGCGCTTGGGATCGATGGCTATTCCCGAACTTGCGAAACGGCGCGACGTGCCATACGCGACGCTGAGCTTGACCATGGGGCACGACCGGAAACTCTATTACGCCGCCGCTGCGAAGGAATTCGATTATGGTGGAAGCAGCGTTGCTGAACCCTCCCACCTGATGACCTACGATCTTCGCAGCGGAAAGACTGAAGATCTGGGCGAAATGCGGCTACCCGACGGGCGGCCGGTCCTGGGCACAAACTCCGCGGACACGGGTCCCGATGGGACCCTCTATTTCGTAGGTGCGATCGGCGTCAAAGAGGGCTCGAAGGACGGAAATGAAAGCGCCGGAAAGATCGGCGGCCGGCCCTACAGGCTGGCCCTGTTCATCTATCACCCGAAAGCGGTGCTTGCTCATGAATAGAGCCGGCCTGAGTGCTTTCCTCTGTGCAGTGTTGCCCCTGGCCGCGCTGTCGCAGCGAGATCCCGGATACGACCGCGTCGTTGTTCCGCAGACAAGAATCGATCTGCGAGATCTCGGCTATAGCCCGGCGGATCTGATTCCCGATGGGGAGTCGGGAGTCACCTCGCTCTCGGTAGCTCCAAACGGCGATATCTATGGCGCAACAAGCGGGACTCGTTCTCATCTTTTTGTGATGAACCCGGCTCATGGCTATGTCTTTCCCATTGGAGTGATCCCAAACGCCACATCGGTAACTCACTCCGTCGTCGTCTCTGAAGAAGGGCACGTCTTCATTGGCACGACGCCCGGAGGACACTTGCTGGAGTATAAGCCTGGCGATTTTGACAATCAGAGGATCGAGATCGGCAAGGCTCTGGTCGTTACGGATCGCGGCGCACCCATCCCAGGTGAAAGCATCTTCGCGCTGGCCGTCGACCGAAAAGCCAACCGCATTTACGGCCTCACCTCTCCAAACGCGCATGTATTCAGCTACGGAATCGCTACTCACACGTTTCTGGAATTGGGCGTTGTTGCGAAGTCGGCCCCATTGGCAGAGAAGAGCGAGCACGAAAAGATGATGTCGAGAATGCTGGCGGTCGATGGCCAGGGAAACGTCTTTGCAACCGGCGAGGATGGATATTTCTACGAGGTCGATGGCAAGGAACAATCTCTTCAAAAGCTTCCCATTCGCGCCCCTGCGGTTCCCGGACGTGAGGCCTACACGCGGGCCGATGCCTTTCTGGTCGATAAGTCCGGGGCCATTTATGGCGGAACCTCGGATGGTTACCTCTTTCGATTGAATCCCGAGACGCTCAAAGTTACGAACCTTGGAAAGCCGCTGAATCAGTATCGGATTGCAGGCTTGGCCCAGGGCGCCAACGGCAAGCTGTATGGCGTTGGCGGGGATGAATCTGAAATGACTCGACTATTCTCCTATGATCCAACGGACGGCTCCTACGATCTGCTGGGCTTTATCGACGTGAATCGCCGCCCCTACTTCACCTGGCAGGCTTACGTGATTGGAGATATCGTCTCGGATAGTCGAGGCACGGTGTTTCTGGGAGAGAACGAGAGGATTTCGAAACTCTATTTGTTCTTCCCTTAAGTAGGCATCAGGAGCGGCTCAATGATGGGTGGAAGACTCAGCACCGATGCATACGGCAAGTTTGTTCTTCTTGTTGCCGGGCTCGGCGGTCTGCTTTACGGAGTCGATCTCGGTATCATTGCCGCGGCGTTGCTGTACCTTGGCAAGACCATTACCTTGACTGTGGCCGAAACCTCAATACTGGTTGCTGCTGTGCTGGGCGGCAGCATGGTCTCTTCGCTCATCGCCGGGTTGCTGGCCGATTGGCTGGGACGAAAAAAGATGATGATTGTCAGCGGCCTGATGTTCGTTGCCAGCGTGTGCCTGATCGTCTCTTCTCAAAGCTTCACGGTGCTGCTGGCAGGCCGCCTCTTCCAAGGAATGAGCGGCGGGGTGATTGCAGTCGTCGTCCCACTCTATCTGGCGGAGTCGCTGCGTCCGGATTCCAGGGGCAAAGGTACAGCGACCTTCCAGTTGATGGTCACCTTCGGCGTGCTCGTGGCTGCGTCGGCGGGGTGGTTCTACACGCACCAGGCAGAAGCCGCAATCGTTGCCGCTCAGGGCAATCCGGAGCTAATCAGAGCAGCTGAGAACCACGCATGGCGCAGCATGTTCCTGGCCATGGTTTATCCCGGCATTGTCTTTTTCGCGGGTACGTTGCCGCTGGTTGAATCGCCTCGGTGGCTCTTTCGCAAGGCAAGGACCGCGGATGCCATGAAGTCTCTGCTCAGGCTCTGTACTCCGGCACAAGCGGCCACGCAACTGCGTGAGATGGAATGCCTGGCGGCAAGAAGCAACGCAACTTTCGCAAGCGATTCGCTTCTGCAAAGAAAATACGTCGTGCCGTTCATCCTCGCCTGCGTGATTCTGACATGCACTCAGGCAACCGGCATCAACTCGATCCTGGGTTTCCTCGTTGTGATTCTCAAACAGGCAGGCATGAGTCCCACCCACGCCACGCTGGGCGGTTTTCTGGTCAACCTGCCCCACTTTCTCATCACCCTTGTGGCAGCGGCATTGATCGATCGCAAAGGGCGCACCTTCCTGTTGAAAGTCGGCACCGGCGGAATTATCTGCTCCTTGCTGGCGAGTGCTTTCCTGTTTTATTCCTTTGAGTCGAAGCGCGTCGACGCGCGAGCCGAGATTGAGCGAGCCCAACAGGGTAACTCGCTGATCGTGCCGGTCATGTTTGATCGCAAGCCGGGAGCCCGCCCCAGGTCTCTTACCGTGCTTTACTCCTATGGCCATGGAAATCGGGTTGCCACCGCAGTCAGTTCAGACCAGCCGGCTGTGCTCAAGATCGTCCCCGAGGAAAAAGATGCGGGCATGCCTCTCATGATCAAGCGTGCTTTCTACGGACCCATCGCCACGGAAACCACTGGCTGGCTGATGATGCTGTGCCTGGGAGCATTCGTTTCCTTCTTTTCGGTCGGGCCGGGTGTGGTGGTCTGGCTGGCGCTCTCAGAACTGATGCCGACGAGAATCCGGTCAACGGGCATGGGTATCGCCCTGGTATTGAACCAGGGCGCATCCACGCTCATTGCCTCACTCTTTCTTCCCGTCGTGGGCAACTACGGTTTCTATGCGATGTTTCTGTTCTGGGCGGGATGCACGATCCTGTACTTTATCACAAGCGCATTCTTCTTGCCGGAAACCAAAGGAAAGACATTGGAGGAGATTGAAGAGATATTCAATCGCAACGGGCGGCGGAAACTGTTCGATGACTCCCGGGCTACGACGGCGGAGGTCGATCTACGATAGACCCCTTGAGGTCAAGCTATGACCACTCCTTGCCTTTGACGAGAACCCTCTCGATCCGCAGGCCGCTTCCACCCCCCTCAATGATGAAGCGTACCAGGTCGGCAGGCATGCCGGGCTGCATGACTCCCGCACCACCCGCAAACCGGCCCGGATTCGCTGTAGCCATTTGGATGCTTTCGCCGAGCGATATCCCCGCCAAGGCCATCGCTCGCGCAATTCCATCCTTCAGAGGTAGCGCTGCACCGGCCAGGTACTCTGTTCCCATCAGGCTAAGGCGTCCATCGGAATGAAGTTCCACCTCGCCTCCGATCGGTGCATCATAGGTTCCCGGCGGCAGGCCCGCCAAGGCCACCGAGTCGGAAACTAGAATCGAGCGGTCTATCCCTTTGGCTCGCACCATTGCCTTGATCGTATCTCCGGGAAGGTGGTGGCCGTCCGCGATCAGGGTCGCCGTCAAGCGATCCTCAGACAACTGCGTCCAAATGGAATTGCGGTGTCTTGGAATCATGCCTGGCATGCCATTTCCCAGATGCGTCGAGAGTCTTGCGCCGGCGTCCACTGCCTTGCGGATCTCTTCAGCGGAAGCATGGGTATGCCCGATGGAGACATGCACCCCGAGAGCCACCAGTCCTGAAATGTAGGCATCGGATCCTGCAAAATGCGGCGAGAGGGTGACCATGCCAACAAGCCCCCCTGAAGCTTGCTGCCACCGAGCAAATTCAGCCAGGTCAGGCGGTCGGACATGCTCAACGGGATGTGCTCCGCGGTAGCCTTCCAATGGGCTGATATGGGGTCCCTCTACGTGAACACAAGGGACGCACCCAGCCACGAGTTTGCTGCTTTGCCGCGCCCTTGCGATGGCGCGCAGAGCGGCTGTGATCTTACCTTCCGATGCGGTGGTAATCGTGGGAAGATATGTCGTCACGCCGGCGGCAATCATCTTTGCGGTCAGCGAAATGATCGCATGCGGGTCCGGCTCATCCATATTCACATCGTCCCCGCCATAGCCATTGACCTGCAAATCGACAAAGCCGCGCGAAAGCCACTGTTCTTCATGACCCCGGCCGGCATTCATCGCATGGATGATTCCATCACGTACGGTGATTTCGATCGGTTTCCCATCCTGAGGATCAAGCCCGGTCATGGTGTACATCTCAGCAGCGCCTTCCTACCATGTCTTGTACTAGCGGACTTGTAATTGTACCGCACCAGTAACGGGGATCAGTTACCACGGCGAAGCCCAGACAATCCACACATGCCAGTTATGTGACGCCAACTCCTTCGACTACCTGGTCGAACTGCACCTTCTCATCGAGCGATATGAAGCCGAGGGCTCTGGTGCAAATAGAGCGGATG
>PLZC01000239.1 GCA_003151985.1 Acidobacteriaceae bacterium | reverse complement strand
CTCTACCAGGGCCGCTGGTTCGACTCCCAGGCCATCATGCTTCGCGAATCCGCCCAGCGCTGGGTCGCCAAACCCATCACCGGCGAAGTCACTCTTGAGCTGCGCCGCGGCAACGACTACTCCATCCTCAACACCGAGTCGCCCAACCTCACCTTTCATCCAGAGCGCCTCAGCATGGAGAAGACCGAATCGACCTTCTCCCCGCAGGACCGCATCGGCCAACTCACCATGCGCAATCTCGACATCGCCGACACCCGGGAGAAGCTGCTTACCTACGCCCTAACCGGTCTCCTCACCCTCAGCACTGGCAACGAAATGCCCCTGCTGAGCGGGCCTAAGGAGAAGGCGTGAGGTATGCCTGAATTCATGTCGAACGAACAACAACCCGTCAAGATGTGGTCCGGCCGCTTTCGCGAGCCTCTGGATGCGGAGTTCGAACAGTGGCAGCGGTCGATTGTTTTTGATTGGCGGCTTCTCAACCAGGAGATAGCCGCCAGCAAGGCTCATGCATCGGCACTCCACGCCGCCAACATCTTAACGAAGGATGAAACAGCGCAGTTGCGCACTGCGCTCGATGCGATTGCCGCCGATCATGCCTCGGACGCGGGCAAGGCGATGGTGTGCAATCATCCAACGGCCGAGGACATTCATCACTTCGTGGAATTGTCGTTGGTTGAGCGCATCGGCTCACTCGGCCTGAAACTCCATACCGGTCGCAGCCGCAACGAGCAGATCGCCACCGACCTGCGCCTTTACGTGAGAGAGCAAATCGACTTAGTAGTGGAGGCACTCGCCACGTGGGCCAATGCCCTGGTTGACAAGGCCCGTGCAGCCGGCGACGCCGTGATGCCCAGCTACACGCACATGCAGCGTGCGGAACCTGTGCTGGTGGCCCACTGGCTGCTGGCTTACGTTGAGATGGTGCTGCGCGATGCCGCCAGGCTGCGTGATTGTGCGGCGCGGCTCAACTATTGTCCACTTGGCTCGGGCGCGGTGGCCGGCGCTACTCTCGCTTTAGACCGCACCATTGCCGCGCGAGAACTGAGCTTCACTGCTCCTACGGCGAATTCCATCGACGCCACCAGCGACCGGGATTTTGTCCTCGAATATCTACAGGGTCTGACGTTTGTCGGGCTACATCTGAGCCGGTTCGCTGAGGAAATTACGCTCTTCGCCACGGCGGAATTCGGCTTTGTCACGCTACCCGAGGCCTTCTCAACGGGCTCCAGCGCCATGCCGCAGAAGAAGAACCCCGACCTCACCGAATTGATCCGTGCCAAGGTAGGACGCATTCATGGCGCAGCCCAGGCTGTGACTCTGCAACTCAAAGGGCTGCCTTTGGCCTACAATAAAGACATGCAGGAGACACAGGAGCCGGCCTTTTCAGCCGGGTTTGTGCCGCAAATGCTGGCGCTGGTGGCGCGATTTACCGCTGCCCTCCAGTTCAATCGCGAGCGCATGAACGAGGCGGCGCAGTCCGGCTATCTGAACGCCATGGCGGCGGCAACATATCTTGTCCATAAAGGTGTGCCCTTCCGCACCGCGCACGAAAAGATCGGCAATGCCGTGCGATTCGCAATCGAAAAGGGCGTGGAACTCGGCGACCTTTCGCTCGAAGAACTTCGCCAATTCGATTCCGAATTTGCCGAAGACTTCTTTGCCGCAGTAAGTCTGAGCGCCACGCTCGATTGTCACGACGTGGTCGGCGGCACGGCACGGGCGCGTGTGCATGAGGCACTTGCCGCCGCATCGAAACGAATCGCAGCCCTTACTCAGGAGGCCGTCCATGCTGGTGCGTAAAGCTTTGCTCCAGGACGCCTCCAACGTCTACGACCTGGTGAATTCGCTCTCGACCGACGGCACGCTGCTCAAGCGCGCCTTTGCGGAGATCTGCGAAAACATTCGCGACTTTACCGTCGCCGAGTCGGATGGCGGCGTTTTTCTCGGTTGCGGCGCGCTCCATCTTTACGGCCCGCATCTGTCGGAAGTTCGGTCGATCGTAATCAAGCCTGCAGCCAAAGGCCAGGGTGCCGGTGGCCGCATACTTGGCGCACTCATCGAGGAGGCCGAAGAACACGGCATCCAATCCGTGTGCCTTTTCACCCGCATCCCCGACTTCTTTTTCAAATATGGATTTCGCACCGTAGAAGACAAGTCCGAGCTGCCCGACAAGATATTCAAGGACTGCCAAAGCTGCCCGCGCCTGCACCGTTGCGACGAGGTAGCCATGGTTCGCGGACGCATTCCACGCATGTCTATCCTTGGACCCCGCCTGGAAGCGCAGCAGTTAGTGCGGCTCTCCGGGTAAGTTCTGCTTTCGCAGCATCGCCGCGGCTACCACGACCTGTCCATAACTCAGCCCTGCATCCCCAGGGCTGACTTGGATGTGCTGAAATACCTCGAAGCCCTCCGCCTCTAACTTCATTCGCAACATCCGAGCCAGCCTCCGGTTGTGCATGCATCCGCCGCTCAGCGCAACCTGCCCCACTCCCGTAGCCGTACGCGCCAGCACAGCGGCCCGTACGAAACCGGCCGCCACACCGGCATGAAAGCGCGCCGCAATCCGCGCCTTGCTCACGCCTGCACACAAATCCTCAATCAGCCCACGCCACATTGGACCCGCAGTCATCCGAATCGGCTCGCGAAGAGCCCAGTTCCCTCCAGCGAGGGCTATCTCGTAGCCGCAATCATCGTCAGGCTCGTCAATTGCAATTCCTTCCAACTCAATCGCCGCTTGCGCCTCGTAATCCACCTTGCGCCGCCCAAGCACCACGGCGGCCACTGCATCGAACAGCCGTCCCAGGCTTGATGTGAGCGGAGCGTTCATACCGCGCTCCATCATGCGCGCCAGCACCTTCGCTTCATTCTCCGTTGCGCCGACGAGCCCCAGAATCTCGCCAGAGCCAACATCAAACCCTGCTGTCTTCAAATGCCCCAGCGCCATCCTCCAAGGCTCGCGCACCGCCGCATCTCCGCCCGGCATGGGCACATATTCAAGGTGAGCAAATCGCTCGAAGCTCCCCAGTTTGCACACGAGCACTTCCCCGCCCCAGATGCGCCCATCCGTCCCGTACCCGGTCCCGTCCAGCGCGAGTCCGATCACCTCGCCCGTCAGCCCATGTTCCGCCATGCACCCGGCAATATGCGCGTGATGATGCTGCACGGCAATGAGCCGCAGACCCCGCTCCCCTGCCCACTCCTTAGCCCACCCGGTCGAGAGATACCCCGGATGCATATCATGGACCACTGTCTCCGGTTCAATCTCGAATGTGCGCATCAGGTGCGCAAGCGACTCCTTGAAAAACTCCAGCCCCGTCACACTCTCCAGGTCTCCGAGGTGTTGGCTTTGATATGCGTGCCGCCCTCGCGCCAATGCGAATACATTCTTCAAGTGTCCGCCCACGGCCAGCAACGGCTGCGAGTCGAATGGAAGCTGCACCCCCAACGGCACAAATCCTCTCGCCCGGCGGATCAGTTGCGGTGTCCCATCCACAACCGCAGCCACGGAATCATCGCACCGCTGCAGGATCTCACGGTCATGCATGAGAAAAGCGTCTGCGATGCCCGCCAGCCGCGTACGCGCTTCCTCGTTGTCAATGGCAATGGGCTCTTCGCTCAGGTTGGCAGAGGTCATGACCAACGCCCGCACCCGGCCTGACGCAAACAGCAAATGCTGCAAGGGCGCATAGGGCAAAAACACACCCAGCCACGGAATCCCCGGCGCAACTCCCTCCGCAATCCCACACCCCTCGCGTGCCCGTGCCAGTACGATAGGCCGCGCCGCCGTGGTCAGCAGCGCCTCTTCTTCCGCCGTCAGCGTGCAAAATGCCCGCGCCGCCTCCGAATCCCGTACCATTACTGCCAGCGGCTTTCCATAGCGGTGTTTGCGATCGCGAAGCCGCATCACCGCAGCCTGGTTGGTGGCATCCACGCTTAGATGAAAGCCGCCAATCCCCTTGATCGCCATGATGTCGCCATCCAATAGCCGGGCAACACAGCGGGCCACGGGGTCGGCCTCCACAATCTCCGCGCCGTCGGCCGCAGTCAGCCAAACCTGCGGCCCGCAATCCCAGCACGCATTGGGCTGCGCATGGAACCGGCGATTCAGCGGGTCGTCATATTCAGCCTGGCAGGCCGGACACATGGGGAACCTGGCCATCGAGGTCTGCGGGCGGTCATAGGGGATACGCCGCGTAATCGTGAAACGCGGCCCGCAGTTGGTGCAATTGAGGAAGGGATAGCGATAGCGCCGGTCGGCCGGATCTAGCAGTTCACGCAGGCAATCCGGGCAGGTCGCGGCGTCCGCCGGAATCCCCGTACTCACGCGGCCCAGAACCTGGCTGGTCACGATTCTGAACCCGGCTTCCCCAAGTGTCGCCAAATTTCGTACAGCAATAGAGTCAATCCGGGCTAATGGCGGAGTCTCCGAGCGCAGTCTGTCGAGAAACTCCGCCACCCTTTCTCCCGGTCCTTCAATCTCAATGGTTACGCCGTCGGTGTCGTTGCCAATGAACCCCGCGAGCCCTCCTTCCGATGCCAGCCGGTAGACAAATGGCCTGAATCCAACTCCTTGCACAACTCCTGAAACCAGCACCCCGCGTCTAAGAGTTTGCTCCGCTATCGGTTCTGGATCGGTCTTGTCAGCCAAAAAAAGCCCCTCGCATAGGAGACAAGCTTAGCGCATGGGCGGCAAATCCTCCATCTGGGTTCGGCTTTGCAACCCGTATCACGCGAACAAACCGGGCAACCAATTACCTCAGCCGGTCATTTAAGTGATCAGCGTATGAGGCCCGGTGTGCGACTTCCGAGCACTCGATTTTTTGTGGGCACGATCTCCGCCCGTGTGAGACCGACCTCTGGGAAATTAACCTGCGTCGCGCAACTGATGGTTTGCGGGACAGCGAGAAAAGAGATAGGCGTATGAGGAAGCTTCTGGTTTTGAGTGCGACCGCGATTTTGAGCCTGGCCCCGATGGCATGGGCTGATTCCGCGTTGGATGCAGCGAACGAGCGGCTCGACAAGGCGGCGGCCGTTTTGCACGAGGTGATGGGGACCCCGGACAAGGGCATCCCGGAAGAGGTTCTTGCACATGCGAAATGCATCGCAGTAGTCCCTCACATGGTGAAAGGCGGGTTCGTCATCGGCGCCGAGAACGGAAAGGGAGTTGCCACCTGCCGAACCAGCAAGGGTTGGAGCGCTCCGGCATTCTTCGCGATCACTGGCGGCAGTTGGGGCTTGCAGATCGGCGTGGAAGGCATCGATCTGGTGATGGTGATCCAGAATGACAAAGGGATGCAGCACTTGCTTTCAAGCAAGTTCCAAATTGGTGCAGACGCCTCGGCCGCGGCTGGACCGGTTGGCCGTCATGCTTCCGCCGACACCGATTGGAAACTGAATGCCGAGATCTTGACGTACTCCCGCGCGAAAGGCGCCTTTGCCGGTCTGACATTGAATGGCGCTTCGATCCGCCGTGACGACGATGCCATGAAAGCCGTCTATGGGCCGGGTGTAACAACCCAGGGGGTTCTGGCAGGCAGCGTACCTCCACCCGCTGGCGCACACGAATTTCTCCGCACAGTGAGGAGCGCCAAGGCGCAGGCTTCGGCATCCAAATAGAAAAAGTGCCCCGCCGGCACTGCAACATCGGCGCCCGTCCCGTAGTTGTCCACGTGGCGGGCGCCAGATTTATTTCGCAGCCTTCGGCCCCTGTGCTCGGCTTCTCGGGTGCCCCAGGAAGATGCCTTGCGATTTCCTCGTTCGACCCGATTTGTTCAGTTCAGGGCAATAAAAGCTAATACAAGAGCATATTCTGGTAGAGATGACGATGCGAAGGTCTCCAGCCCAATGATGTCTCAGCCACCCGGCCTGGCGCTAGCCGTTGCCGCTATCTCATTCGTGTCTACTGCCGCAACCATAGTTTTGCCGGCCCAGCCGCCCAGCGACTCGTCCGTTATCCGCCAAGTCGATTCCGCAGTCGCTGCCAGATTGGTAAATGTCGTCGGATACACCGTCACCGAGCATTACGCTGTTTTAAGGGGAAAAGACCAAGCCCAGCCCGTCGCCGAAATGACAGTGGAAACGACCTACAACAAGGACTCAGGCAAAACCTACACCATCCTCTCTCAGAACGGCTCGGAGATTGTGCGGAGACTCGTACTTGGCGCCATCCTGGACAACGAAAAGACGATCAACCTGCCCGGAAATCGGGAAGGGGCTTGGATCACTTCGGCAAATTATGAAATGAAGATGAGCCCCGCCGGCAGCCAGCAAGTGGATGGACGGGACTGTCTTGTGCTTGCCATCGCTCCGCGCCGCAAAGCTCCCTACCTAATAGAGGGAACCCTCTGGGTGGACTCGAAAGACGGTTCGATCGTGCAGATTAAGGGAACAAGCTCGCGCAGTCCTTCAGTGTTCACGGGGCCAACGCAGCTGATGCGCCAATATGCAAACGTCAATGGGTTTGCGATGGCCACCCATGCCCGGGCCGTATCCAATAGTTTCCTTCTTGGCGAGACCATCGTTACCATCGACTATCAGGACTACAAGATGCAACTCCGTCCGGCCGGATAGGCGGGCATTTGGTCTTTGACGCAATCGCTCCATGGTCTTGTCTTCGCCCTCCATCCCTTCCAATTACGCTATATACTTGGCTCTGTGACACCAATCTTTGGCGACTGGAAACTCGACGCCGCGCTCGGCTCTTGCCTCCTGCTGGGACTGCGCCACGGCTTCGATTACGATCACCTGGCCGCCATCTCCGACATCACCGCGGTACAGCGCAACTGGCGCAGCGGCCTGCGCCTGGGCATGACATATGCCCTGGGCCATGCTTTTACTGTGGCCGCGCTGGGGGCGACCGTCCTGGAGTTGCATCTGGGTCTCCCCCAGGGGCTGGATCACTGGACTGAACGGCTGATCGGGCTCACTTTGATCGTTCTCGGCGTTGGCGTCGTGGCAGGAATACTCAGAAAAGATGCGCACGGCCATCGCCACAGCCGCATTGAAAGCCGCCTGGCCATCGCTATCAATGGAATGCTGTGGGTTGCATGGAGAGTGCGGCGATGTTTTAACCGTGAAATTCCCCAACCCGAGCGTTTCCAGTGGATGTATAACGGAAAGTCCGTCTTCGTCATTGGCATCCTGCACGGTGTGGGAGCTGAGACGCCTAGCCAGTTGGCGTTGTTTTTCCTCACCGCCAACCTGGGCGGAACATCCCGTGGCTTGATGGGTCTGGCCGCCTTCGCACTTGGCCTGGTAGCCATGAATGCCCTGATGACCGCATCGATGGGCGGCGCCTTCTCCGCCACCGGCCACCATCCTCGCCTGTACCATGCCATCGCCTGGACCGGAGCAGCCTACAGTTGCATCATCGGGGTCATTTTCCTGTTCGGGATTTCGGATCGTCTTCCGACGCTGGGCTAAGACACCTTCCACATGCTGGCGATTACCCCAAAGCAGTGTCATCCTGAACTCAGTGAAGGATCCGCGGTTGCCTTTG
>PLZC01000177.1 GCA_003151985.1 Acidobacteriaceae bacterium | reverse complement strand
TGCGCGATTCGATTATGGAACAAGGCGGCGTACTTTATGCGAGGTTCTTTCCCGACAACTTCATCAATGAGCCGATGAAACACCACTTGCAGCAAGCCTTGATGGTTGGGGCTGGTGACATCGTGGTCTACACCAGGGAGCACAAAGAACAAAGGGGTCCGGACAATGATGAGGCGACAAACCTCAAATTGAAAGCCATCCATCCAGCGCTTTTCCCAACGGCGACGCGTACCAAGCTGGCAACTAACGCAGACGACAAATACTATGCCATTTTGAAGACAGCTCAAGATGGTTCGGAACGGATGGTTGTCGTTTACAACTTCGAGCCAACCCCGCAGACTGTGAAGCTGTATCTGGGAGTGGTCGATTCTCAAGGTATTGTCGATACACAATCGGCACTTATCATCTGGCAACCAAGTCAGTTTGATCCAATCGCGATCGAGTTGCCCGCGCACGGATATAGATTCTTTACCGTGCTGCCGAGAAAGTGAACTGATTCCTGATTGCAGATGTTTATTTGTATCCAATTCGCGGAGCGTGAAACCGACTTTGCCGGGCTCTTCTAAGCTGGACTGCGTCCTCAGACATGAATCCGAGAAGTCCTAGTAGTCGGCACCCACAATGTTAGGCTCAAGCGCCCACTTGTTACTACGAACAGGTTCATCGAAAGGAAGATGTACATATCCTGGAGACAACTCATGGAGACCATGAATCGAATACTGCGAGCGACAGCTTTTGTTCTGGTGTTGATCGCGTGTCCAGCGACAGCACAAAATCAGGCTGGCGGCCCTCCTGCCGACTGGAAGGCTGTCGTCGAGAGCCGGCTTCCCGTATTCGGTCATAGGAATTGGATCGTGGTTGCAGACTCGGCTTTTCCTGAATACGCCACGCCGGGCATCGAGACGATTGTCGCCGACGCCGATCTGCCAACGGTTCTCAAGTTCGTGGCCGGCGCAGTCTCTTCGTCCGGGCATGTAAGGGCGACCGTGTTTCTGGACAAGGAACTTCAGTTCATCAACGAGAGCGACTACCCCGGCGCGCAGGAACTGGAGAAGCAGATCGTTGCCCCGTTTGCTGCGAGCCAGGTCTCTAGCCTTCCGCACTCCGAAGTGCTGGCTAGGCTCGACGACGCAGGCAAGACCTTCCGCATCCTGTTCATCAAGACGACGGCGAAGATCCCTTACACCTCAGTCCATATTCGTCTGGATTGCGGCTATATGAGCGCCGAAGTGGAACGGAAGATAAAGACGGCCATGGGCGAGGCAGGCAATCAGTCAGCCAAAGAGCAAAGTGAAGCAAAGGTATCGTTAAGAGTTCAACTGCGTGGCGAGCATCTATGAGTAGAACATTCATGCAACATATCGCGGGGATGTGGGCACTGGCCCTGGTTGTTACGGTCGCGCCGGCTTTGCCCTTGCAGCCTGACAAGAAGGACGCCGGTCCAAAAGAAGCTGCATGGACGGCGCTGCCCTGGTATATAACTTCTGCAGCCATTCATCGCGTCACTCTGAAGCCGAACAACAGGTTTTGGAGATTCGAGCATCTGTCGCTGAAGGCACCGGAGGCTGCGTCTCAGTTAAACGCCTGGAAGGACGAAGGAATCGACGCCATCGAAGTCTTCGCGCCGGAAGAAGGCGGAAACAGCTATGACGGACTGGACGCGAAGAATAGGCTCGTTCTCGATCCGGGACTTGGCTCGATCAATGATTTCCGCCGCCTGGTGCGGCAGGCTCACTCGCTGCACATGTCCATCGTCACCTTCCAGAATCTCGGTTATGCGGCGATGGATGCAGCACAGTTCCTCAAGGCCCAGGACGATGTGCGCGCCGGGCGCAGCACTCGGGAAAGCCGGTTCTTCTTCTGGACCGACAACGCGGATGCGCCGCCTCCGGCTAGAGGAGACAGCTACTTTCTCCTTCGGCCATCCGCACCCGGCTACGATCCCAGCAAAACGGAGTTCTGGCAATGGAGCGAGCGCGCGAAGCATTTCTACTGGACGCGCTGGCCGGGCAAGGGGCCAAATGGCGAGACCACGCATCTGCCTCAGTATGACTGGGCGTCTCCTGCATGGCCTGAGGAGGCATCGAGGGTTGTCGACTTCTGGATGAACACCGGACTGGATGGAATGGTGGTGGATGCTGTCAACTGGTATGTCGGATACGACTGGAAGAAGAACGCGGCGTCCATCGCGACAATCCGCCGGCATGCCGGCGCAAAGTTGATAGTGCCGGAGGGCGGCGGCGCTTTCCATACGGACGATCCCACCGGCTGGGTGCGCGATGGAGAGTGGACGGCTTTGTACGATTATGGGCTGGATATCTGGTGGGAAAAGCAAAGCAGGCCGATGTTCAACAGCATTGACAAGGCCGATCCGGCCGAGTTCGAACAGGCTCTGCGCAGCTACCATGACCGCGTGGTTGCTGCCGGGGGAATATTGATTCAGCCCGTCCTGGATATGAAAGATCCCGGCAGGCAGCAGTTGGAGGAGGGCCTGCTGGCAACCTCGGGGGACATGCTCTGCTATTGCAATTCGGATGAAGCAACCCTGCGTCCAGCGCCGGGAGTTTCCGGTCTCCTCAAGCTCAAGAAGCAGCATCCCGCACTTTTTCAAAACAGCGCGCGACGCCGCGTTGCGACAAACCAGGACGCAACGGTCTATGCGACGGTGCGTTCTTCGGCGGATGGCTCGGAGCGCATTCTGACCGTCTTCAACTTCTCGTCGCAGCCCATTTCCACGGAAGTGGACACCCGTGCGATCTCGGGAAGCCGGTACCGGGATCTCGAGTCCGGCGAGGTGGCCACGGCAAGCGACGGTACTTTGAGCATTGAACTAAGCGGATACGGTCATCGACTCTTCCGCCTCGACCCATAGGACACAAAACTTATCCAGGAGATGACTTCATGAAGGCGACGATTCAATCAATCCAGAGGGGCGCAGTTCTTTTGCTTCTGGCATTCATGGCACCAGCGCTCGTCTGTGCGCAGGACACACACTACGGGCCCACGGGGCAACAGATCCCACCACCAGCCTGCCTGATACTGCGAGGCGCGTGGGAGGGCGGCTATGTTCCCTGCACTGCACAAACCCATCAGCAGTGGCTCACCGACATCACCCACTGGCGCACGGAACGCCGCATTCGCATCGGCTACGATCCGGCCCGCTATGAGATGCCCGCGCTGAAGTGGGCGCAGTCCAGCTTCATGCAGCCGCAGATGATGGTGCACGACCGCTACTTCTATGATCCCGTCGCCGGAAAGTACACGGTGGACCGCTACCTCGACGATCTGGAAAAGAGATATGGCGGCATCGAAGCGGTATTGATCTGGGCCACTTATCCGAACATGGGGATCGACGACCGCAACCAGCACGACATGGTGCGATCGATGCCGGGAGGAATCGAAGGCCTGAAGCAGATGGTTGCCGACTTTCATCGCCGCAGCGTGAGAGTCCTGTTCCCCATGATGATGTGGGACCAGGGAACCAAGGATCCGGGCGCCTCGTGGCCGGATGCGATCGCCGCATTCATGAAGCAAATCGATGCCGACGGAATCAACGGCGACACACAGGACGGCGTTCCTTTGGCGTTTACCCTGGCGGCGGATAAGTTGAATCACCCGCTCGTGTTCGAACCGGAAGGCGGTCCGCACGACGAAGCTCTGGCCTGGAATGTGCTGACCTGGGGGCAATACAAGTTTCAATTTGTGCCGACGGTAGACAAATATCGCTGGCTTGAGCCGCGCCACCAGGTCAACATTCAGGGCCGGTGGAACCGTGACAAGACCGATGACCTGCAATTTGCGTTCTTCAACGGCGAAGGCTGGGAGAGCTGGGAGAATGTGTGGGGCATCTGGAACGGGGTCACTCCGCGCGACGGCGAGGCAACGCGCCGGATTGCCACCATTGAACGTGCGGTGGCTCCGTTCCTCACGAGCCAGGAGTGGGAGCCGTTCTATCCCATGAACATGTATGGCGTGTTCACGAGCCGCTGGCCGCTCGGCGACCGGACTGTGTGGACGATTGCAAACCGCAATGAATACGATGTCATCGGCCGGCAGATGACGGTGCCTTACAGGGAGGGAATGCGCTACTTCGATCTTTATCACGGGGTCGAATTGCAACCCGTTCGCGAAGGCGACCAGAACGTGCTCTCGTTCACCACCGAGGCTCACGGATATGGCGCCATCCTGGCCACGGCCGGTGAACCCGGCGCCGGCATCCAGGCTCTGATGTCGAAGATGAAGCCAATGACCGAGAAGCCGCTGGCCAGTTACTCGCACCAGTGGGAGCCGCTGACTCAACAGTTGGTCGAGATTCAGCCGACCAGGGCTTCGAGCAAAGCGCCCGAGGGCATGGTCCGCATCGAGGGTGGAAAGTTTCTCTTCAAGGTTCAGGGTATCGAGATTGAAGGCGGCGACGATATCGGCGTCGACGTGCAGTACCCGTGGGAAGATGCACCTCGTCGCTTCCACGAGCACATTGTGGCCATCAAGCCGTATTACATGGACAAGTATCCGGTGACCAATGCGGAGTTCAAGAAGTTCCTCGACGCCTCTCACTACCACCCCAAGGACGACATGAACTTTCTCAAGGACTGGAAGGGCGGTTCTTATCCAGAGGGCTGGGCAAAGAAGCCGGTCACGTGGGTCTCCCTTGAGGATGCTCGAGCATATGCGGCGTGGGCCGGCAAGCGCCTGCCTCACGAGTGGGAATGGCAGTACGCCGCGCAAGACAACGATGGCCGGGCCTTCCCCTGGGGCAACTGCGAGTCTTCAGCATCGCAGTTCGACGGAGGTGCGCGGCCGTGTCCCATGCGCGCCGATCCGCAGGATGCGCCAGCGCCGACTCCCGACAAGGGCCGCGTGATGCTTGCGGCCAGCGATGTCGATGCGCATCCGAAGGGAGCGAGCCCGTTCGGTGTGATGGACATGGTGGGCAATGTGTGGCAGTGGACCGATGAGTACTTCGACGAGCATACACGGGGCGCCATCCTGCGCGGAGGCAACCATTACCAGCCACAGGGCTCCATCTGGTACTTTCCTCAAGCCTATAGGAACGACCAGCATGGCAAGCTGCTCTTGATGGCACCTAGTTATGACCGCTCGGCGGGATTGAGCTTCCGCTGCGTGAAAGATGCAGACTGAGATTACCCCCGGCAAAACCGACAGCAAAACCGGGGGATCTTCCATTGCATTAGTACAGCTTGACTAAGGGCCGGATTTGAACCTCCGACCCCCTGGTCCCGAACTGTAAAAATCAAAACTCTAAGTGCTTTGCCTGGACTCAGTACAGATTAACCGTGACAGACCGAAAGGTTGGAGGCGGAATTGTGGCTCCTTTACGGTACGCGGTACCTCAACCAAGCAATCGGGAAAGTATCGCTTTTGCCGAGTCGGATGCAAGTGCTGGGATTGCTCCGGGTGCGGACCTCGCAGAGCAGCGAGATATGCCATCCGGATTCGGCAGATGGCGGAACGTCTCAAGCTGACAACGTTACTGACTCTCACCCTGGACCCGAAGAAGCTGCAAGGGGAGGAGTCCACCAAGTACATCAATGGCGTGTTTGCCGATTTCAGGGTTTACTTGCGGCGAAGGCTCGGATTTGCACCGCTGTACATACGCGTATTGGAGTACCAGAAGAACGGGAACGCGCACCTGCACGTGCTATTAAATTGCTACCTTCCACAATCGTGGGTTTCTGACACATGGTCCGCGTTGGGTGGTGGAAGGATCGTGGACATTAAACGCGTAGACATGCATCGCGTGTCCCGTTACCTTTCGAAATATCTCACCAAGGATATGCTGCTCTGTGCGCCGAAACGTGCGCGACGTGTCACCACGTCCAAAGGCATTCGCTTGCTTGAAAAGCAGCCAAACGATTACGAGTGGCAAATGATGCGGGTTCCCGTTCTTAGATTGTTCGATATCTTTCGCGCAAGCGTGACGCGAACTGATTTGGACTCGGATGGGTGTCTAGCGGCATT
>PLZC01000156.1 GCA_003151985.1 Acidobacteriaceae bacterium | reverse complement strand
ACGTGTTGCTGGTGCCTGCCTACAGTGATGTGGTGCCTGTGCAAGTCAGTACGCTCACCCAGTTGACCCGCGATATTACACTCAACACCCCGCTGCTATCGGCCGCAATGGACACGGTCACCGAGTCGCGCANNTGAAGCGCTCCGAGAGCGGCATGATTGTGGACCCGGTGACGATCGAACCCGACCAGATGATCGGCGACGCGCTGGAAGTGATGCGGCGCTACAAGATCTCTGGTGTGCCTGTTACGCAAGGCAAGAAGCTGGTGGGCATCCTCACCAACCGCGACCTCCGCTTTGAAACCCGCACCGACATTCCCGTCGGTGAGGTGATGACCAAGAAGAACCTCATCACCGTGCCCGTGGGCACCACGCTCGAAGAGGCAGAATTGATCCTGCACGAGCATCGCGTGGAAAAGCTGCTGGTGGTCGACGATCAGTACAACCTGAAGGGCCTGATCACGGTCAAGGACATCCAGAAAAAGCTGAAATATCCCAACGCCAGCAAGGATGAAAAGGGCCGGCTCCGGGTGGGCGGCGCCATCGGAGCGACAGGCGATTTTCTTGAGCGCGCCGCAGAGCTGGTGAGGGTGCGCGCAGATGTGCTGGCCATCGATTCGGCACACGGCCACTCCTCGCGGGTTCTCGAGGCCATTCGCGAGGTGAAAAAGCACTTTCCGAACGTTGGCCTGCTGGCCGGCAATGTGGCCACTTACGAGGGGGCAATGGCTTTGATCGACGCCGGGGCAGACGCCATCAAGGTGGGCATCGGCCCGGGCTCCATTTGCACCACGCGCATGGTAACCGGTGCAGGAATGCCGCAGATTACCGCCATCGCGGAAGCAGCGCGCGCCGCACATGAGCGCGGAGTTCCAGTCATCGCCGACGGCGGCATCAAGTACTCCGGCGAGATCACCAAGGCCATCGCNNTCAAGACCTATCGCGGCATGGGCTCTTTGACAGCCATGAGTCAGGGATCAGGTGAGCGCTACTTCCAGAGCAGCTCCGACCTGGCAAGCGGAGAACCCGGCTCCGAAGGCGTAGTGCAACGTGAGCGCAACGGCGAGAATCGGCTGGCAAAATTCGTGCCCGAAGGCATCGAGGGTCGTGTACCGTACCGCGGTCCGTTAGAGTCCATGGTCTTCCAGCTTGTAGGCGGCCTCCGTTCCGGCATGGGCTACCTGGGCTGCAGCAGCATCGCTGAGTTACAGGAGAATGCCCAATTCGTGCGCATCTCCGGGGCCGGCCTGCGCGAGAGCCATGTACACGACGTGATTATTACCCGCGAGGCGCCAAACTACCATGTCGAATAGGGGCGGCCTCAAGTTCTGGATCAGCGCCTGGTTACCGGTGGTGATTGGAATCGCAGTCATCATGTTGGAGTCGACAGAATGGTTCGGCGCCGACAACACCAGCGAACCGCTGCGAAAGCTGTTCGAGTCAATCTTCGGACACGTGACCTATGCGAAATGGCACGTCATTCACGCCGTCCTTCGCAAGAGCGGGCATTTTCTCGGGTACGGAGCGGTCGGGTTGGCGTGGCTCCGCGCCTGGTGGATGACGCTTCCTCGTTCCCGATTCCTGCAGGACACGATTCTCGCGCTCTTAGGAACGGCGATCATGGCCAGCGCGGATGAGTTCCATCAGTCATTTCTGCCCAACAGGACCTCGTCAGCACTAGACGTCCTGCTGGATTGTTGCGGCGCCGTCACACTGCAATTCCTGGTGTATGTCTATATGCGCACCATGAGACCCAAGCGCCTGGCAAGAGCAGCATAGGTATTCGAGGTTTCACCCCACACTATTTGAATTCTTCAGCAACCCAAGCCGCACCAAACTCTCGGCAGTCGCGACGATAGCCTCTTCATTCGATCGCGGAGCCCAGCCAAGCGTGTCCCTGGCCTTCGCGTTCGTGGCATTCTTGAACCTACCCAGTTCCGGAACAATTAACTTCACCCTGCCGTTGAAAACAGCAAGCAAGCGCACGACCCAGTCGGGTAGTTCCCTGGTTGGGACACGCGCCGCCGCCTGGCCCATTCGCCCCTTCAATACTTGCGCGATTTCCTGAATGCGCATGAAGTCTCCCGCGACCGCAAGGAAGCGCTCGCCCCTTGCAGCAGGATTTGTCATGGCGCGAAGATGCAGGTCCGCCACATCGCGCACATCGACGACGCCAAAGGAAAGACGCGGACAGCCGGGCAGCGTACCGTCCATCAAACTCTGCACGAGCTGGATGGAAGTTGAATAGTCAGGACCGAGCACCGGCCCGAACACACCAACTGGATTGACGACCGAAAGCTCCAAAGCGCCGCCCTCGCGAGCCATAAAGTCCCACGCTGCGCGCTCGGCAAGGGTCTTCGATTTCACATAAGCGCCCACATTGCTGTTCGGGTCCGTCCAGTCCTGCTCTGTGAAGGGTCGCCCCGTTTGATTCTGTCCATACCCGATCGCGGCAAAGGATGAGGTAAGCACAACCCGCTTGATGCCCGCATCCCGCGCGGCCCGCAACACGCGCAATGCGCCTTCCCGTGCCGGAACAATGAGATCGTCTTCGTGTTTTGGAACGCCGGGCGGAAAGGGCGACGCGACATGAAGCACAAAGCCGCAGCCCGCCACTGCTTCCGGCCAGCCTTCGTCCGACAGCAGATCCGCGGTGGCAAATGTGAGCGAATCTCCCGGCTCGGCGCCGCCGGCCTTGACCGTCGCGCGCACATCGGATTCACGCTTCAGCGAACGTACAGTTGTCCGAACTCGATATCCAGCATTCACAAGCTGCAAAATGCAATGTGCGGCGATGAATCCCGTCCCGCCCGTAACCAGCACTAATTCACCAGCCATGCCAACCTCCGGATGAATGCCCTCTGGCATAAGTCAGAGTCAACCGCACGTTGGATGCGATTGGACGTGACTTTGATTCCTCAGCCTCCGGCAGGTCGATACGGATGTCGGCTTAATCTCCCGATGCTTCCAGCGCGATAGCTCGTGGAAACAGAATGTTGTTCTCCAGATGAATATGTTGGTGAAGATCCCGCTCGAATTCCCTCAAGCCATCGTAGAAGGCGTGATAAGTAGGGCACGCGCCCTCCGGAGTTGTGAAGTTGCGGCTTAGTCCGCGGATCTCCGCCAGCAGAACTCCCGCCGCTTCGTGCTCCTGGGTCATCATGGCAATCGGATTCGTCACGGTGCCAAAGCATCCATGCGGCCTGGTGCTGCCCTCGGCAATGGCCTGCTCCAGGCTGGCTACATACGGAAACAACACAACCTCCTCTTTCGCCAAATGCTGGGTCAATTCCTCATCGAGCTGGGCGACTTTGGCTTGAATCACCGGCAACTCAGCCTGGGTTTCTCCATGGCGTTTGACAACCTTTTGCGCCAATTCGCCGAGCCGGGGCAATTCTCTCTTCACATATGCGTGATGCGTGGCGACAATGTGTTCGCTCAAGCTCGCAAGGGACTTCCCGGTCCAATCCTCAACCGTTTCTTTAGGGGCCTTCGCTGCCGCTTCCAATGCTGCAATCACCGCATCCACTTGAACGTTGCCGGCCGCGCAGGCCTCGTCCAGCGGCTTGCGCCCGCCGCAGCAGTAGTCAATACCGAAGTGCTCGAATACCCGTATCGAGGAAGGCTGTTCCAGTGCAATTTCCCGCACAGTCTGTGTCGTCACTGTCATATCAATCTCCTTGCACCTCACCCTAAAGGAATCGGGATCGGCTCCGAAGCGACTTTGGTCACTACCTTCAAAATAAGTACCTCCCAGACCAGCGAGTGACTTAAGTCGCTGTTCATCTCTCCTTCCGCACCTATGATCGAGCTTGCAATCATTCCAAACAGGGAAGGTCCAAACTATGTTCTGCTATCAATGCGAGCAAACTTCAAAGGGCGAAGGCTGCCAGACACTTGGCGTCTGCGGCAAGGATGAAACAACCGCCACTCTTCAGGATCTGTTGATCCACGCCATTAAGGGAATCTCCATGTATGCGTATCGGGCCGGACAGCTTGGCTCGGCTGACGCGGAGATCGACGCCTTCACCATCCAGGCGGTTTTTGCCACGCTAACCAACGTGAACTTCGACCCCGACCGCCTTGTAGGGCTCATTCGCCAGGCCGTTCAGACGCGCAATGCCGCTCGTGATCTCTATGAAAGCGCCAGCGTAGCGGCAGGCATCGTTCCCACGGAACTCGGCGGTCCCGCAGCTTGGATCCCCGCCTCTACCCTTGATGGCTTGCTGGCCCAGGGCCGGCAGGTACTTCTCCCTGCACGCTTCCTCACGGACGGCAAGGAAGTCTCCGACCTGCAGGAACTGGTGCTCTACGGCATCAAGGGAGTTGCTGCATACGCCGCTCACGCACTCGCTCTCGGCGCAGGCGATCCGCATACCTTTGCGAAGATTCACGAGATTCTTGATTTCCTCACTCAGCCTTCTCCAACGGCAGACCAGTTGTTGGGCAACGCCCTCGCCGTGGGCGAACTTAACTACCGCGTCATGGAAATCCTCGACAAAGCGCACACTGAAACCTTCGGTCACCCGCAACCGTCAAAGGTCCGGCTCCATGCGCGCAAAGGCAAGGCCATTGTGGTCTCAGGCCACGATCTCCACGATCTTTATGCGCTGCTGGAACAGACCAAGGGCCTGGGCATCCAGGTATATACCCACGGCGAAATGCTGCCTGCGCACGGGTATCCCAAGCTGAAAGCCTATGAGCACCTGGCCGGAAACTACGGCGGCGCTTGGGTAAATCAGGCCGACGAATTCGCTGAGTTCCCCGGTGCGATTCTTATGACTTCGAACTGCATTCAGCAGCCCAAAGTCGATTACATGAACCGCATCTTTACTTCCGGCGCTGTCGCCTGGCCCGATGTTCAGCACATCGGGAACCAGGACTTCAGCCCCGTCATTGCCGCGGCTTTACAGGCGCCGGGTTATGACGAAGATGGTTCCGGCGAGGAGATCACCGTTGGCTTCGGCCACAACGCAGTTCTAAGCGTGGCCGGTCGCGTCATCGAGGCAGTCAAGACCGGCGCAATCCGGCGATTCTTTCTCATCGGCGGTTGCGACGGCGCCCGCTCTGGCCGCAACTACTACACCGAACTCGCTGAATCCATCCCCGGCGACTGCATGATCCTCACGCTGGCCTGCGGCAAATTCCGCTTCAACAAGCTTGACTTCGGAGAGATCGGCGGCCTTCCGCGCCTGCTCGACATCGGCCAGTGCAACGATACCTACTCCGCGCTGCAAATTGCGCTCGCGCTCGCCAAGGCCTTCGATTGCGGCGTAAACGACCTGCCGCTCTCAATGGTTTTGTCATGGTACGAGCAGAAAGCCGTGGCCGTGCTGCTCACCCTGCTGCACCTGGGCGTTCGCAACATTCGCATCGGGCCCACACTGCCGGCATTCCTCTCACCGGCGGTCCTCAACCTACTGCATGAGAAGTTCAACCTCATGGCAATCGGGACTGCGGAGACAGATCTCGCCGCAATGCTTGCCTGATTGCTCCTGATGAATTTCCTGCCCGGAGAAGTCGCACTTCTCCGGGCTCACCCCTCGCCGCTATCGAGTGTCCTGCTTCTAATGTTCATTTCATAAATCTGTCATCCTGAGCGACCGTAGCGCAGCGAAGGGAGTCGAAGGACCTGCGTTTGGGAAGCTCATGACCCAAGATTCCTCCTCACGCAAATGCAACGAACCTCCGAGACACCACGAATGCACTACCTCGCCGCTTCCAGAAGTGCGCTCAAGCTTTTCAAGTCCTTGATCACGATTTGCCGTGCATCCACATCGACCAGCCCCTCAGCCTGAAGCCGCATCAGGTTGCGAGAAATAAGTTCCCGCACCGTGCCAAGCTGATTGGCCAGTTCCTGATGGCTCGCGGGCAATTGGATCTCGATGCCGCGTGCGGTATTCCGCCCTTCGCTTTCAGCGAGCTTTACAAGCACGGCAATCAGCCGCTGCCGAATTGTCGTAAATGACAGCTCCTCAATAATTCCAACCAGGCGCCGCAGCCGCGCGCCCACCACTGCAAGAACCTTGAGTGCCACTTCTGGATGTTCAAGGCAGTAGGTATGAAAATCGCGCTGCGAGATGAAGGCGATCTCCGCGTCTTCGATGGCAACTGCCGACGCAGGGTAGGTTCCGCCATCGAAAACAGGCAGCTCCGCAACCGATTCCCCGGGGACGTTTACCGCCAGCACCTGTTCGCGCCCGTTTGCGGATGTCTTGAAGATCCTGATCTTCCCTTGCGCAATAATGTGCAATCCATGGCAGGGCTCCCCTTCTGAAAAGAGCAACTGGCCGGCGCTGAGATTCTTCCGCACCGTCCTGGCTGCGAGCAACTGCAATTCAGGCGGCGATAAACTCGAGAGCAGTGCGGCTTGCTGCAGAACGACGGCGAGATCGATGCGAGAGGAGGTCACTGGGGAATTCTAGCAGCAGGCGCGAATTCTTCGGCCAGGCCAACTGGACAGAAGCAATCTGCAGCCGATACCATGAGCCCTTGAGCCGGGCCGATTTGAATGTCCCATCATTCCAAGCCGGCCGCCACGACGTATTGGCTTGATGAAAAAATGCTCTTACAGGATTAGTCGGCTTGCGGCAGTCATCTTTGCCAAAGGGAGACGTTCCATTCTGCCGGCCGCATTTCTCGCCCTCGCATTCATTGTTCTGCAAAGGTCCGGGCACACCTTGCAGGCTGCCGCATCGCCCCCATCGTCTCAAGCCGCATCCTCAAAGCCTGTTGCTCCCGCGGCAGGCCCCATATCTTTCGAGGAGGTTATCGAGACGTCCGGCATCAAGTTTGAACTTAAGAACAGTATCAGCCCCCAGCGCTATTCCATTGAGACCATGTTAGGCGGGGTCGCGGTATTCGACTATAACAACGACGGCTTGCTCGATATCTTCTTCACCAACGGTGCCGCCATTCCATCGCTCGAAAAGTCCGATCCCAGTTACTACAATCGCCTCTATCGAAATAACGGTGACGGCACATTTACCGACGTCACGGAAAAAGCTGGAGTCAAAGGCGTCGGCTATTCCATGGGAGTGGCCGCGGGAGACTTCGATAATGACGGCTTCGTCGATTTGTACATCGCGGGTTACAACCGGAATCAGCTTCTGCACAACAACGGGGACGGCACATTCTCCGATGTAACTGTCAAGGCAGGCGTAGCCGGCAATGTCTCGGGGTTGGGAAAGGCATGGGCTGTAACTGCCGGATGGTTCGACTATAACAACGACGGCCTGCTTGACCTGTTAGTGATCAATTACCTCGATTACAACATCGCAAACTGCAAGCTTTGTGCGATTAGCGGCGTTCGTACTTACTGTTCTCCCGATACCTTCAAGGGAACTCCGAACATTCTTTACCGCAACAACGGAGACGGCACGTTCACCGATGTCTCGCAGGCATCGCACATTGGAAAATATGTGGGAAAGGGAATGGGTGTTGCATTCGCCGATTACGATAACGACGGCTTCACCGATGTGTTCGTTTCCAACGACACCTTCCCCAACTTTCTTTTGCATAACAACGGCGATGGAACATTTAAAGACGTAGCTCTTGAAATGGGAGTTGCCTACACCTCGGCCGGCGCTGTAGTGGCGGGCATGGGAGCGGAGTTCCGCGATCTCAACAACGATGGGCGGCCCGATATCTTTCATACCGCCATGGTTGGCGATACTTTTCCTCTCTACTCGAACAAGGGAGACGAGTTTGAGGAGGTTACCGGAGTCTCCGGTGTGCAGGCATACAGCCGCGGGCTTACGGCTTGGGGCACCGGCGCATTCGACTTCGATAACGACGGTTACAAGGACCTGTTTACAGCCGGCGGCGCGATCCTCGACAACGAGATGGAAGTACTGCACCGCCCGTTTCGGCTGCCTGACGGATTGCTTCGCAACAACAGGAATTTCACTTTCACCGATGTCGGCCCTACCGCAGGCAGCACCTTTGCCGTTCCCAAGGCCCACCGGGGCGCCGCGTTTGGCGATTTCAACAACGATGGAAAGATCGATATCGTTGTCAGTGCGTTGAACGAAAAGCCGCAGTTGCTCATGAACCGCACAACCAGCGGCAATCACTGGATACTACTCAATCTCGTCGGCGCGAAAGACAATCGTGACGGCATCGGCGCCAGGATCAAGATCACAACCGCAGAGGGCGCGCAATTCAACCACGCCACCACTGCCGTCGGCTACAGTTCTTCGAGCGACAAGCGGGTGCATTTTGGATTGGGAAAGGCCACGGTTATCGACAGGATAGAAATTTCGTGGCCGACAGGAGTGAAACAGGTTCTAACGAACATCAAGGCCGACCAGGTGCTGACGGTAAAAGAGAGCCCTTGAAACTCCACGCGGCCAAGATGGCCGGCGATGGCGAAATCAGAGTCGATGTATCCCGAAACCATTGCACTCAAGTCGACGCGACCATCAGAGAGCGGCGACCTTGTACAAAACTCAACAGGCCATGGTGACTCTGGTTTCGCTCTAAAGGGCGGACTGGAGCGCGGCTTCAGCCCATCCAACAGCTTCCACAAAACACCCGAGCAACTGCACCTGGTTCAGCCCATTGGCCTGCGCCACAGCATCGCACGCTGCCCAATCGCCGCGCTCATGGCTCTCCAGCCAGCCCAGCGCGCTGCGCTCCTGGTTGATCGTGCCTTCAAGCGCGCGGCGAATCTCGTCGCGCAGGGGCAGTGCCGGAGTAAGTTCTTCCATGGGCAGACCAAGCATGGCCGGCAACAGGCTCAACATGCCCAGCAGGTACTGTTCGGTCGGGTCCGCCGCGCATAACCCCGCCGCCAACTCGCAGAATCTGCCGCGCAGAAAAGCCATCCGCAGAACTTCCGTAGGACGATCCGCACTGAGCTCGCTGGTGATGGCCAACGTGGCGATACGCCGAAAGGCCTCCTCCCCCACTACCATCAGCGCCGATTGGATCGAGCGCACCTCCTGGCGCACAAAGCACATTGGCGAGTTGACCAGCCGCAGCAACCGGTACGTGAGAGAGGCGTCCTTCTTTACCAGGGCGCTCAGTTTGAGCAGATCCATCGAGTCGTCCTGCAGCATCTGCAGGATCTCGATCTGGAACAAGCGGTTCGCAGGGACTTTCCGGTTCTTCATCAACACCGGCCGGCAAAAATAAAACCCCTGAAACAGCGTGAAGCCCTCCGCGCGGGCCTGCTTGTACTCCTCCGGCGTCTCCACCTTCTCCGCAAGCAGCGCCACGGTCACGCTGCTCAGCCGCTTCAACAGGCTCTTCCGTTCTTCCGCGCCGGTCACGGCGAAATCCACCTTGACGTAGTCGGCCAATTCCACCAGCGGCTCGAATTTCGGCTTCCAGGTAAAGTCGTCCAGAGCCAGCCGGAATCCTGAACACTTCAGCTTGCGGCAGGCGTCAATCAGCCGGGGTGTAGGCTCCAGGCTCTCCAATATCTCCAGAACCGTCATGCTGGGCGGCAAAACATGCACCATATGCTCGGTCAGAGCCTCCTCGGTGCAGTTCACAAACGCGGGCAATCCACACGTCAGCCGTTCCAGTCCATAAATGACGGTATTGTCGAGCATCGTGCGGGTCGCCAGATCGCCATCGCCGCGGAAGACCGCCTCCGGGCCGCTGCGGAAGAGCAATTCGTAGCCATGCACCCGTCCCCGCAGGTCCAGGATCGCCTGACGCGCAACGTAGCGCAATCCTTCCGGCACCTCCAGCGGTGCGGATTCATTACTTGCGCGCGATATCGATAAAGTGGCCATATGTGCAGCCCCGAAGTGTTCATCGGCCAACCGAGCACATAACTTGAAAAATCGAAGGGCCGGCGGCCTGCCTCAGCCGCCCATGAANNATTCCGCCATTCACATCCAGCACATGCCCGGTGATATAGCCGGCCGCGTCCGAAGCCAGGAATGCAACTGCTTGAGCAATCTCCCGGTCCGTCCCCGCCCGTCCCAGGGGAATCGTCGCCATCATCGCCGCGCGCTGCTTCTCATCCAACACAGCCGTCATCGGCGTCTCAATGTACCCTGGCGCAACAGCGTTCACGGTAATCCCACGCGAAGCCACTTCGCGCGCCATCGACCGCGTCAGCCCGATCAGCCCGGCCTTCGAGGCGGCATAGTTTACCTGTCCCGCCTGCCCCGTCCGCCCCACCACGCTTGAAATATTCACGATGCGCCCCCAGCGGTTTTTCAGCATCGGGCTTAGCAGCGCCTGCGTCAACAGGAACGCGCCCGTAAGATTCGTGCCCAGCACATCGTCCCAGTCGTGCCGCTTCATGCGCAGCATCAGCCCATCGCGGGTGATCCCGGCATTGTTCACCAAGATTTCCACCTTGCCGAACCGCTCGATGACAGCTTTGGCCCCGGCCTTGATCGACACCTCGCTAGACACATCCAGCGCGAACGCCGCCGCCTGCCCCCCCGCCGCCGCAATCTCCGTGGCCACCTCGGCCAGCTTGGCTTCATTCCTTGCCGCCAGCGCCACCGTAGCTCCGGCCCGCGCCAGTTCCAGCGCACAAGCCCGCCCAATTCCCTGCGAAGCCCCCGTCACCAGCGCAATTCTGCCCTGTAAATCTGCCATAGCTTTCATTGATCCTCAGGCGCGATTCAACGCCGTTCCGTTCATCATTATAAGTGGAGGGATTACCTCCAATGCGAGGTCGCGCACGGACCTGCACCGGAATGAATTTGAAGTGTGGGAACAGAGCCCGGGTCGCGACGGGTCTATTCCCTGGTCCCTGGTCTCTGACCCCTGATCCCTGATCCCTGATCCCTGCCTCAACTACCCCGAGGGCGAAACGGCCACCGCCACCGGCCGTCTTGCCAACACCGGTCGTACCAGTTCCGCAGGCCAAATATAAATAGCCTGGCGCCGCGAGTAATGCAGCACCGGCTCAATATCCGGAAGCTCGATCCCCATTGCCGATGCCAGGTCGTTCGATTCGATCTCTGCTTCTGCTTCTTCCAGCGGCCACGGGACGTGGTGAAGGTTCGACCGCACCAGTTCTCCAGACGCGCTCGAGGAAAACAGGCAGCAACGCTCCATCAAGAAATACTCCAGCGTCCCGATCCTGCTCTCGGCCAACCGCCGTGTCGGTCCCAGACCCCGGTAACGCGCTCTGAAAAGCACCCCTTTACTGGAAAATCGCCTGCGGCTGTAAAACGAGAACTCCCGCTCCGACCTCTGCTCCATCCGCATATCGGCCCAATGATATGGCAGGTGAAAAATCGTGCGTGCCACCCCGACAGCCAGCAGGTTGCTGCAGTCCAACGAGAAGAAATATACCCCTGCCGTTCCCGTCTGCTCATCGGTAACATAGGTGCGCAAATTCAGATCGGGAAATTTGCGCATGCCGGGAATGGGCGGTACGCCGCGGATCTTGATCCGGTCCAGCCAGAAGGGCACCACCCCCAGCCACGCCGATCCCTGAAAGGTGTCAACCTGCAAGCCCTCCGGCAGCAGCGGGGCAATCGTCGCCGCCGCAACCGGCCAGTGGGCAAACAACAGGTCGTTCCAGCGCTGGGTCATCGCCCAGCGGCCTGAAGGCAGCGGTTTCGGCTTATGCGATGTCCGTACCAGGAACTCCTTCATACCCCACTCCTGCACGTTCGGTCGCTCCTATCTTATGCCCGGTTCTTTAACAAGAACGCTGCATGTGCAAACCGCGCCCTTGCCCTGTGCAGTATTCTGTTCGCGAGCCCTAAGCCATGTCCAGTGATTCTTTCGCATCCCCTGTTGCCCGTAATCAAACCGACGTTTTTGCGGTCCACGGAGCCGACCCCGAGGTCCTGGCCTACGCCATGGCCAAGTATTCCCGATCTGCACTCTCCATGCGCGAGTCGCTGGCTGAAATCAGCGCCCAGCGCGCCGAGCAGTTCCTCAACACATTCTATTTCCAATACGGCCACCGCTCCATTGCCGACCTGGCCCACATCGCCCTGGCTGTCGAGCGCCTAAGCCTGCTGGCGGCCATCGTCTTGGTCGACGAACAGCGTTGGGACGGCCAGGAACGCTCCACACGCTATCAGAATTTCATGAAATCCGGCTATTTCTCCCCTGATTTTGGGCTGGATCCCTCTGCGGCCGGGCTTTACACCAAAACAATCGAAAACCTGTTCGCAACCTATCAGCGCACCACCGCCGCCGTGCACGAGGCTTTGCGGCAGCGCGTCCCCTGTCCTGAAACTTTGAAGCCGGAAGCCTACAATCGCACCCTGAAAGCCCGCGCCTTTGACGTTGCCCGTTACCTGCTTCCCCTGGCCACTAATACCTCACTCGGCCAGATCGTCAACGCCCGCACCCTGGAAACCCAGGTNNGAAGCCGCCACCGGCCCCGCTTGGAACGTGAATGCGCAGCCGGCTGCCGCATTCGTTCAGATGCTTCGAGCGCTCGATCTGGAAGCCGCACCGAGACTCGCTGCCGAAGCCGCCGAGCTCCTCACCCGCGAGGTGCGCACCGCGCCAACCCTGGTCAAATACGCCCAGCCCAATCAGTACCTGATCGACACAAGGACCGAGCTGGAAGGCGCCGCGGCTGGGCTGCTTCACGGCATCGCCCCCGCCGCGGCGCCGTTGGTGGACCTGGTGGAGCGAACGGAGACCTTGGA
>PLZC01000388.1 GCA_003151985.1 Acidobacteriaceae bacterium | reverse complement strand
CCCACATTTGGTGCTGGCCCACATCGGTAACCACGATGGCATTGCCGCCAGTGATACGCCAGATGTCGTGAATAACATGAGCGGCATAAAGGTGGCCGGAATCGGGAAGGTTCTTGATGTCGAGGACCGCACATGCGCCCTTGCTGCTATTGATGGTCTTNNCATTCTTGTTGATCTCCGCGGGATCTACTTCGATGTGAATCTTCTTTGCCTTGGTGGCATACGTGGCTATTGAACCGGTGACGCGATCGTCGAAGCGCATTCCGCAAGCGATAAGCAGGTCGGCATCCTGAATGGCGTGGTTCACCCATGACTCGCCGTGCATGCCCATCATGCCAAGATTCAGCGGATGCGAAGCAGGCAACGCACCCAGGCCGAGCAACGTGAGCGCGACGGGAATCTGTGTGCGTTCGGCCAACGTGCGCAATTGCTCCATGGCTCCGGATTCGCTGACGCCGTGGCCGGCGAGAATGACTGGCCGTTTGGCGTTGCGGATGAGTTCGGCAGCCAGGTTCAGACCGGCGTCATCCACATGCAGCATGGGGTGCGGACGATGTGGGCTGGGCATGGCGGCCGCGAAGTCGAAGATGGCCGTGCCCTGCTGCGCGTCCTTCGTAATATCGACCAGCACCGGGCCGGGTCGACCGGTCTTGGCGATTTGGAAAGCGTAGCGAAGGGCCGGAGCAATGTCCTCGGTTTTGTTGACGAGGAAATTGTGTTTGGTCACGGGCAATGTAATTCCAGTAATGTCGACTTCCTGAAACGCGTCGGTACCGAGAATCTTGCTGGAGACATTGCCGGTAATGCAGACGATGGGAATCGAGTCCAGCATTGCGGTAGCGATGCCGGTCACCAGATTTGTGGCGCCAGGCCCGCTAGTGGCGATCGCTACACCCACCTTGCCCGAGGCGCGCGAGTAGCCATCCGCCATGTGCGCGGCGCCCTGCTCGTGACGCACCAAAGTGTGATGAATGGGAAATTTGCGCAGCGCATCATAGACGGGGAGAATCGCTCCGCCAGGGTAGCCGAAGACGTCAGTAACGCCCTCGCCTAACAGGGTGGCCCACACGATCTCCGCGCCGGTGAGTCGCGTTGGCGTGGTCAAGTGGGCGTTGGCGGATTCTGCGGTTGCTTGGGTTCCCATGTTGACTCCTTCTAAGAGATCAGAGATCAGTTCTTGTGTGCCCCGTATTGTTTCTTGCAAGCGGCTAAACAGGCTGCGGAAAACTCCCAATTCAGGGGCTTTGTAACAGGGCACGACTTCAGTCGTGCCGATAAGCCCATAGAACCAATTGGGCTTTAGCCCCTGCGGGATGCCCTTGAGCCATTTTCCGCCGTAGCTAAGCCTCTTTCCGCAACCTCTACAGTCGGGTCTTTCTCGAGCAAGTGATGAATGTCGTTTGAGATCTGATCTCTGACATCTGACATCTGATCTCTGTGTTATGTTGTTGCGCCCTTCGACGCCGAGCTAACCCGGTCCACATACTTGCGGAAGACGCCGTTGGGCCATCTCAGTGCGGGCGCTTTGAAAGTTTTCAGCCGCGCGGCGATTTCTTCATCGCTGACTTCCAGCGTCAGCGTGCGGTTGGGAATGTCGAAGTGAATGATGTCGCCCTCGCGGACCGCTGCGATGGGTCCTCCAACAAATGCCTCTGGAGCAACATGGCCTGCGGTGAAGCCTCTCGTTGCGCCACTGAAGCGGCCGTCTGTGAGCAAAGCTACGGTTGCCGAAAGTTCGGCGTTCGAAGAGACGGCCGCCGTCACCTGCAGCATCTCCCTCATGCCGGGCCCGCCCTTGGGTCCTTCATACCGGATAACCAGCACATCGCCCGGTTTTATCTGGCCGGTTTGCACAGCAGCAAAGCAGTCTTCCTCGCACTCGAAAACGCGCGCAGGGCCGCGATGTTCGTAGCGGTTGGCTGCAGCGATCTTCATCACGCTGCCTTCCGGGGCCAGGTTGCCTTTCAGGATAACAAGGCCGCCGTTGGGCTTGATGGGCTTCTCAAACGTGTGGATGACGACCTGCCCGGGAGTCTCCTTGGCAAGTGCGGCCTCCTCGGCGAGTGTGCGACCGCTGATCGTGAGTGTCGAGCCGTCTGCATGCCCGGCGTCGATCAAACGCTTCGCAAGCAGTCTCGACCCACCGGCTGCCTGGTAGTCCGAAGCAACATATTTCCCCGCCGGAGTGAGATCGCAAATGTAGGGGGTCCGCTTGCTGATGACGTCAAAATCATCAATGGTGAGTGGAATGCCCATCTCGCTCGCGATGGCCAGCATGTGAAGGACCGCATTGGTAGAACCGCCGCTTGCGGCCACGCTGGCAATGGTGTTCTCAATCGATTTGCGCGTAATGATCTGGGAAGGGCGGCGGTTGGCCCGGACAGCGTCCATGAGAATGTGGCCGGCTTCGCGCGTGGCAGCGTGCTTGTCTTTCGCGGTGGCGGGAACGCCCGAAAGTTGAATTGGCGAGATGCCGAGGATTTCGCCGCTCATGGCCATGGTGTNNGTGTTGGCGGTGAACTGGCCGCCACACGCGCCCGCGCCAGGGCAGGCGTTCGCTTCCAGAGCCTCAAGGCCGGCGTCGTCGATGCGGCCGGCGGCGTGCGAGCCGATCCCTTCAAAAACGTTTTGAATGGTGATGTCGGCGCCGTTCAGTTTCCCGGGCGCGATGGATCCCCCGTAGAGCATCAGCCCCGGAATGTCGAGGCGGCAAAGAGCCATGATAATGCCGGGCATGTTCTTGTCGCAGCCACCAATCCCGACCAGGCCGTCAAACAGATTGCCCCGGGCGACTAACTCAATGGAATCGGCGATCACTTCGCGCGAGACCAGCGAGGCCTTCATGCCCTGCGTGCCCATGGTGATGCCGTCGGAGATGGTGACAGTGTTGAACTCCATCGGTGTTCCGCCGGCCTCGCGAATGCCTTCCTTCAGTGCTTCGGCGATTTCGCGCAAGTGCATGTTGCATGTGCCGATCTCGGTCCATGTGTTGGCGATGCCGATGATGGGCTTGTGCAGATCCTCTTTTTGAAATCCAGCCCCGCGCAAATAAGAGCGCGCAGCCGCGCGGCTTGGTCCTTCAGTCAACGGAATACTTTGGCGCTTGCCTTCGATGGTCATGAGCTCTCTTCGTTCGCTAGCTTCTAGCTAGTTCTTGCTGTTCGTGTCGCTGTTGATGTCTACACCCAAACCCTGGCATCCTCAAACAAAAATCCGTCGTCCCGACCAACTGAACCCTGTCATCCTGAGCGAAGCGTAGCGAAGTCGAAGGACCCGCGTTTTCTTTTCGCTCTTCCACCAAAATGCTCTGTCATCCTGAGCGAAGCGAAGGATCTGCGGTTGTTCTTCGCTCTACCACCAACCCTACTTGGCCTTCAACCAACCAGCCTCATCGTGCCTGGCTTCAAACGCGTCCAACTCAGCCTCATGCCGTAGAGTCAGCCCAATATCATCCAGCCCTTCCATCAGGCAGAACTTGCGAAACGGATCTACTTCAAAACCAGCCTTGAATCCATAACTGTCTGTCACGGTTTGATCTTCCAGCGAGACCGTAAGCTGATAGTTCGGAATCGTCTTGGCATTCTTCAGCAGTTGAGCTACCTCGGTCTCCGTGAGCCGCGCCAGCACAATGCCGTTCTTGCCGGCATTCGAGAAAAAAATGTCGGCAAATGTCGGCGCAATCACAGCGCGAAACCCAAAGTCCGACAGCGCCCATGCGGCGTGCTCGCGGCTCGATCCGCAGGCGAAGTTCTTGCCTGCGATGAGGATCTTCGCGCCCTTGTAGCGCGGGTCGTTCAACTCGAACGACGGGTCGGGATCGCCCGAAGCCGTTCGCCGCCAATCGAAGAAGAGGAACTCGCCGTAGCCCGTGCGCTCAATCCGCTTCAAGAACTGCTTGGGAATGATCTG